>JAJZKL010000024.1 GCA_021804185.1 Thermoplasmata archaeon
GATCAAATTTATTTACAACTTCTAATTGCTCCTCTATATCTGGTAAGTCGAAGGTAACATTTTTGAAGAACCCAGTCATATTCCAAGTGCCGTTGTCCGATGCAGAAGAAAACTCAAGGAATGTCTTTTGATAATTTAGAGTAACCCACTTCAAAGAAAGCTGGTAATTCACATCACCCTTAAGTTTCAGAATATAGGCATGATCATTCAGAGTGTATTTACCGTTTTTCAGATAGTTGATCCTGCCAGCTTTTCCATTACGCGAAACATGGATTCCTTCTCCTGAATAAACTGTAATCATTTTGTTCTGATCTTTTGGTGAAAGGCATCTGCTTGTAAATAAACAATTTTCTAGGTCAGGACTCCCCGTCAATACCTTATATGGTCTATCGGTTTCTCCAAATGTGTTTGCATAAAGATATTCTTCTGTTAACCCGCTATTTCCACTAATGTAATCAAACAATTCATTCACTGGAACATTCTTCTTCTGAAAAGTATTATATTGAATTGCAAGCGTTGCTTCTTTCAATTTATTTATTCTTTTAATAGTCTTGGTTATCTTATCTCTTAGTTTAATGATTTCTTTGATCGAATCAAATTGCTGAATCTGACTATCTTTGTCTGGAACTTCAAACTCCAAGTCTTCAACAATTTCTTTGTTAAGATAACTCACTCCTTCTTTGCTCGTTGCTATTTGTACAAAATTCTTTGAAATTTTAAAAGCCCACCAATCCAACAATATCTTATCTTTATATTCAGTGAAAGGGGTCAAGATAGCTGTGTTGTTTGAATCAAAAATTTTATTCTGTACAAAGGCAAATCCACGGTTGCCTTTCGTTGGATAAGTTATGCAAGGAATATCTCTTTCTGTTACTATGGCTTTGTCCCAATATCCCTTTATCTCGTTATGGGCGGTTATTATTGGAATTTTTCCGTTATTTGGAATAGAGTAATATATATCTTCATCAGTAATCTGAGTTCCTTGTTTCAAATCAAATATTTCCTTAATTTTCACTTTCTCACCTAAGTGAAGATAGTTCCTTCTTTATTTCCTCAAGCTCTTTATCCAATCTTTCCATTGTAATATACTTTGGCGAATATGGTCTCAAGTAAAATTCAGGTAGCATAGTTTTGTAGCGGTCGTTTTCTATCGTATCCATGGGAATGAAACCACCTTTACGTAATGTGACTTGAATTCCTTTGTCAGTAATCCATGTAGTCCCACCTTGTTTTAAATCATCAAATTTCATCCAAGCAGACTCTAATACACCAGGCATTTCATCTCCTTCTGTACTAACCCAAGCAGAAATTTCGTCATGCATCCATCCATTTCTATTGTTTCTCAGCCTTGTGGGGAAACGTTTATCGCTATTTGCTAAACCATCGTTATCTATGATGTACATCCAAACTGGTTCTTTCTGAAATTTCGTCAATCCATCACTACGCTTAGTTAGAAACAGAGCATATGTTTTTTCTTTCGTGTAGGGAGCAAATGCAAATTTAGGGAGTGATATAATAGCATCAATATTGCATTTCTCTAAAATTTCTTCCCTGAATGGGTAGTAGGAAGGATTTTCCAATACTCCATCTGGTGATATGATGCAGGCTTTTCCACCAACTTCAAGTAATTTTATGATTTTTGATAAGAATGCCATTTCGGTTCTAGTTGTTGACATCTTCACACTTTCGGCCTTGAGAGTACCATATCCATATGGGGGATTTGTTATAATGTAATTGTATTTCTCATTACCGAAGTTGTGCTTTAGAGTGTCAAAAGCAAACATATTTGTATGCCCATCACCAACAAGAAACATGTTCAATTTTGTTCTGGATATATTTTCTTCTCTTACATCTATACCATGAAAACAATACTTTTCGAGAAATTTTCTTGCATCTGCGTTAAAAGTTTTTGTCTGTTCAAAATTAGATTTTAGAACTTTAAACCCTTCTGTCAAGAATCCTCCAGTGCCACATGCAGGGTCTAGTACTTTGAACTTTTTGTCGAGATTGAAGAATTTTTCATCTCTTAGTAGTAACTTAGAGAATACATGTGTATACTGGCGTCTCGTAAAGTACTCTCCAAAATCTTTTTTCTCCTTATCTGATGCAAACATCTCATATACAGCACCAAACAAATCGAAACCTGCACCGTGAAGGGGTTTCATCGAATCAACAACTTCATAAATATTCTTAACATCATCCTTGTCAATCAGCGCCGGTTTCCCTGCTTCCCCAGTGATACATATCCTCACCGATTCCATTAAGTTCTTAAACTCCTTAAAATTGGTATTCGTTTCAAGTCTCTGGATGTATGTGGCAAGGTTTCCGACCAATTTCTCAGGATTTTCGTCGTAGCAATCCGACCAATAGATCTGCGATCTGTCTTTTTTACCTTCTTCTATCGTCTTTTCTTCAAAAAATTCTAATGAGACAAAGCCTATCGTAAAGTCAATTTTCTCAACGTTGTTCTTGAAATTGATACCCCTGTAAACAGTGGCCAAGTCAAATAGCTTTTTATTGAATATAGCTTCAGAAATTTTTGACAAAGAATCTACGTTTGTTAGAATATTGTCAAGTTTTGGATCTTTTGTTAACCTACTCTTTATAATGCGCAGAATATCAATATTCTGAAACTCCCTTAGTGGATTACCATTAAGTTTTATTTCTGCGCCTGTCTCTACGTTATAAAAGTAAGAGGTTTTTATATTCGTTATTATGTAGTAAGGCAGCCCAAGTTTTGGAGCTTTTTTCTTCCCCTGTTCAATTGCATCAATCCAATCAGAGTCTCCGATTTTACAATTATCCTTAGCTTCTGCATAGGCCACTAGATTAGTTATGAACACGGTATCATTCTGCATATCGGGATCATACTCAAATTCTGAAATAAGCAAGTCCGGTCTTGAAGAATCAGTATATTTAGAGAATGTAGTATCATTAACAATTTGACGGAGTGGTATGCTTAGTTGATTCACCAAAACTTCATTTATGAATCTGTTAATAGTAAGTGCCTCTTGTTTCTTTTTCCTCGTGATTATAATTATCACCTACCTTTTTCATAACACTTGGTGTTCAATTCGTTTCACCCTCTTCACGTATTGATAAAAATTCTGCGAGTGCTTCTGTAAAAATATCATTCTCGCTTTTGTCGTGATCTATGGCGTATCGTTTTGCCTTCTTAAGCAACTTTTTGGAAAGTTTGAAAGAGGTCTTGATCATTCCATCCTCTTTTTGCATCTTTGAGTATATGCACTTAAGAATATATGAATTTATCTGCACATCCACAAATGTGTTTTTACGTACAGATGCAAGTATAGAATATCGCACCAATCAAGTCATATAATCAATGCTTTTCTATTGAAATTACTAACTTTGTTTTCATTCTGTAATCTATCTTTATTTGGTCTCGATTTAACTCCAACTCTTACCTTAAACAGTCAATCATTCTTCAATCTCATTATGTAAAGGTATATCGATCGTCACCGAATCAGAAAGGAAAAGTATTTGGATTCTGCCTGTTCAGAATCTGTTATTCATTCTCTTCATACATATCCATATAAACCCTCCGATCAGTGTTAAGATATATCCTCACAATCGATCTCTCTCACTTAGAGTGTTTCGCTATACCATCCCTCTCCTGCATTAAGTTCTAACTCTCAAATTATAATCGTATTTATCGTCCTATATGACATTCATTTTCACCTTACCCTTTCCATAAACTCCGATGTGTTCATTCCAGTGATCTGAGTGTAATTCGAGGCATTGAACACTCTTGAGTGTACCATCCATTGCTGCAGAACATTCAGGGGAACGCCATCCATTATTGCCTTTACTGCAAAGGTATGCCTTAACTAACCTTTTCCCTCTTAAGGATCCTTCATTTATTCCTATTACCGTTAAAAAATAACGCATTGGTTTATTACTGAATTGCTCATATTGCTGGGATGTTTGGTTTTTCCTCTGCATATCCAGGATGATTTGTTTCCCTTCGATCTCCCACTCATATCCAAAGTTGTCAATCAATTCGTTGAATTCTTTCCGGAATGGTCCATTCTTTTCGTTCAAGATATCCCTATTCTCTTTATTATGCTTATAATTTATTTTAATTGTACTAAAGCAAAACACCTTTCGTTTGGTTAAAAACATATAATATATGATGTGGTAAAAAATGGTTTTTCAATCGCTGTCTGATCTGCTTATATGTATAGCGCCCATTACTTGCATACTTTCACATTAGCCCGTTTATTGTACCCTCTGTATATCCGCTTAAAATAATGACCGCATATCTGAAAATACGGACAAAACGGATCAGAAATGGTAAACGAGTTCAAAAAATATACAATGGGGTGATACTGTCAAACCTCTTCATCAAAGAATGCATGAACTTGATTCAGTCCAAATTTTAGCCATGTTGAGTTTGAAATCCAAATTTACGCGGTATTTTAAGCATTCTAAAACTAGTTGTTATACGTAATAATTATCTTTATACGCTATTGTACATGATTCGGCTGGGATAAATTGGAGAACTTCTCGATATCCGGATTGGAAAGGCAGGCAGGCCTTCTCAGAATCCTTCTGATTTTGCGCAAGGAAGGTAGACTGAATTTCCAGTCATTCATAGACGATTACGGGATCTACAGCACCTCTTTTTACAGGGCTGTTGGAAAAGCCGAATCTCTGGGCCTCATCACCGTTGAAGAGGAAAAGTCGAAGAGGAGGACCAAAAAATTTGCTGTGCTCACCGATCTTGGGAAGGAAGTTTCAGAAAACCTCTACAGGATCGAATCGGCGCTTAGGCAAAAACAACCCCGGCCCAAAAGGGCTGACTGAACAATGGCGATAAAGAGCATTTCAATGAAGCTCCCGGAGGGGACTTTTTCCATAAATGTACAGTTCTTCGGGGAGGAGGAAAGGAAGGAGCTGCAGTCCGTTTACAGGCAGTGGAGGGGGCTCTCGGACTCCCTGATCAGGCTACATTCCAGGGGCGTAAACCTGCCTGACGGGCTCTCGGAGGGTGTTTTCTGCATGGCAACCGGGGCAGTCAGGATGGTGGAAAACCTTCCAGGAGCAAACACATCGTTC
The DNA here is from genome assembly GCA_021804185.1 of Thermoplasmata archaeon. The sequence goes on from JAJZKL010000024.1 coordinate 5,080, forward strand.
GACTGCTACGACATGGCTTCAAAGCGCAGGATCCAGGTAAAGGCTGCAAGCATAATTCCGGATCTTACTTCGTTCGGGCCGCAGTCGGTGTGGGACGACATCTACTTCATGGATTTCTTCAGGAAGGGTGATTGGGACGGAACTGTCGACATCTACCGCATAGACAGCAGTAAAATCTACAGCCACCCCATGAACAGAACCCAAACCTTTAGGGATCAGCAGTCTCAGGGAAGAAGGCCCAGGTTCAGCATATATACGGACCTGATCAGGCATCACCAGCTTAAGCCTTGGAGCACGTACCGGCTCTGGCAGGACGTGAAGCGATGATAGGCAGGAAAGATGCCATAAAGCTGCTCGGCCTGCCCGAATCAAATTTTGACAATTATTTCAAAAACAGCTGTGAGGTTGAAGGATTCAAGGTGAAAAACCGATGGATGTTCGATGAAGAGGCGCTCATGAGATGGGACAGGCTCAGAAAGGAACGAACGGTGACCCTTTCCCTGGACGAGTACAAAAAATGCTTCGAGTTCGCGATTAAAATGGCGTACGGCTCCAAATCATCGCATGGAACAGGAATCCGGGGAGCCAGAAGCGAGGTGCAGGTGGCAGACGATTTTATACTGGGAATCCTGGCGGAGGAAGGGGTTGCCAAGTTCCTACGTGAAAGGTTTGGGGTCGAGATCGGCCTGGACCACGAGGCACACCCCGGGCAAATCACAGCGCAGGATTTTGTATCGATATCCGATGGCGGTGGGACCAGGGAAGTTAAAATTGATGTAGCCGTGAAATCCAGCAAAATGAAGAGTTGCTTCAACATAATCCCCCCTGCAGAATATGAGAGGGAAGGCAGGAAATCGGACATCTACATCTTTGCCAGGGTCGGTCTTCCCTCAGATCACCTGTTCAGGATCCTGAGAGATCACTCCTTTTTCAGGAAGACATCCGATTTTCTGGAATCTGCCGAAGGCTACAGGAAAATAGAGGAGCTTGTGGACATACCTGTTTGGACATGCGGTTTTTCCTACCACAACGAATTTGAGAAGGTGGGAGAAATTCCGAATCAGAATTTCGACGGCTACAGATATGCGCTCAGCGTGGCCAAAATGCACAACTCAGATAGGGATTGGGAAAACCTCGTTTCCCGCCTGTAGGCCGGTGATTCAGTCGTGAGCAGATTTTCGGAAATCATTCCCTGCGCAAAAGGGGGGCAGATCAAAACCTGCGCAGGGACAGCAGTACTTCAGAGATGTTTGCCAGGCAGGATGTGGTTTTAATGAATAAAAACGGATATGCGTCCATAGAAATGGGGGTTAGGCACATCACATCTTCGGATCCGGTGCTCGCCGGGATTATAGAATCAATCGGCAAATGCACCTTGGTGGGGAGAAGCGACTACTACGCATCGCTGGTCGGGACAATCATCAACCAGCAGCTTTCCGGATCAGCTGCGGATGCAATATATTCCAGAATGGTCGGGGAGCTGAGCGGAAGCCTTGAACCGCTGAAGGTGCTTGAACTTACTGAGGAGCAGTTCAGGAGATCCGGGGTATCGCGTTCTAAGGAGAGGTTTATCAGGGAGCTGTCCGAGAAATTCGCTGGGAATGCGGGCTTTCTGAGAGATGTAGGGTGCCTCCCAGACGGGGAGGTTGTGTCAGTCCTTACTGAAATAAACGGGATTGGAAGGTGGACCGCCGAGATGTTCATGATCTTCAGCCTGGGCAGGCTCGACGTTCTCCCTCTTACCGATGCGGGTTTCAGGAGGGCGGTTTCCAGGTTCTACCTGAACGGCAGAGCTGCAGATGACGGGGATATAATCGAAATATCGCGGAAATGGGAGCCGTTCCGCTCAATTGCAGTTTGGTACCTGTGGAGGGCCATCGACGGTGAGCCTAAGGGAACGATCCAGGGGTAGATCCACCCGCCATTCCTTCCCTCTCCCTCCTGTAGCGGGCGCAGGAACTTTTGAATGGGCATATATGGCATTTTGGACCCTTAGGTGTGCACATCTCTGCACCGAAGTCCAGTAGGGCGTAGTTGAAATCTATAAAATTTTCGTCGGGAAGCATTTCTTCCGCAAAATCCCAAAGCGCTTTGGTCGCCCTCTGCCCTGCAACTTCCGGAGCTGCGGAAAATATCCTGGAGTAAATCCTCACGACGTTTCCGTCAAGTATGGCCCTCCTCTTTTTATAGCCGAAGCACAGAACTGCGTTTGCTGAGTATTTTCCTATGCCCGTTACCTTCAGGAGCTCCCCCTCGACGTTGGGAATCATGCCTCCCTCCAGGGAAGCAATTTCGCCTGCTGCCTTTATGATCCTCTCCCCCCTGTAGAAGAGGCCCAGACTGCCGAATATTGGAGCTAAAAAGGCGATGTCTGCTTTAGACAGCTCAGCAACATCCCGGTACCTTTCAGTCACGGCGAGGAAGGGTTCAACAGCATCCTCCGCCCTCGTCCTTTGGAGAAAAAATTCCGATACGAGCACCAGGTAGGGATCATATCTGTACCTCCAAGGAAAGTCTCTTCTGTTGCCCCCGTACCACGAAAGCAGTGATGCGGAGAACTGGGATTTCGGCTTCAACCTCTCCCCACCAATTAAAGCTCTATGCCAAGGTACGGCCCCAAGCCTTCAGCACCCGCTTTCTTCTGGACTGCGGAATGCTCATCGCCTGCCCTCATAGCCTTTACCATTCTTTCCGCTATTCTTTCAACCACCGGAACCACCACGGAATTCCCTGCCTGGTGATAAAGTGCAGTGTTGCTTGCCTGCTTGGGAAACCTGTACGATTCCGGAAATCCCTGGAACGAGAAGCATTCCCTTGGGGTGAGCTTCCTTATGCCGAAATCATCCCTGATGATCGGGACGTTGTGCCCCCCGCTTCCCATATTGGCGGTTAGGGTTGGGCAGACATTTTTTTTGTTCTCCCTCACGTAAACCCTCCTTATCTGGTACACGGTATCCCGCCTTCGGACGCCTTCTTTAAGCATTTCGTAGTACAGTGAATCTTTGCTGTAGTAGTACCTGTCCTCCGCTTTGTGGCCCACATCTACAATATCGTGTATGGTTTTTTTCAGCTCAGCCTTTTCCGGGAATGAGAACCGGGAAAGATCCCCTTCATTCCTGAAACCCACTATGTATATCCTCTCTCGGTTTTGCGGGATCCCTCCGTACTCCATAGAGTTGAGCACCTTGTGGGCTATGAAATACCCCTCCTGATTAAGGGCCTCGCGTATTATTCGGAACGTCCTTCCGCCGTCGTGCCTCTCAAGATTCTTAACGTTTTCAAGAAAAACAGCCCTGGGCTTCTTCTCCCGCAGCACCTTTGCAACCTCAAAGAATACGTTCCCCCTGTCGTCGTGT
>JAJZKL010000025.1 GCA_021804185.1 Thermoplasmata archaeon
CAGCGAAAGTGAAGGATCAGGATTGTTCAGATACTCCTCTGTTACCGATCTTACAGCTTCCATCTCAGATGCAGACGGTTTCCTTTCCTCCATTGAGTAGGATACCATCCCCTCTTCATCGGAGTATATTGTAACATTGATAAGGCCCTCCTCAAGGGCATAGCTTTCTATGATCTTTCCTGTAATTCAGATCGCCCCCACAAGCGCTATTATAATGGAAGAAACAAGTATCATGAACCCCATCTCCAGTGTACCGGAAATAGGGTTCCTGTCCTTCACTATGCCTATGGTTACACCTATTCCCACAGCTTCAACGTAAATTCCGATGTCAAATATCCTCTCAAGTATGGATGCCCCGGAGGAGTGAAATGCCAGTGATCCCGTACTGCTGAGCCTTATTGCCTCGAAGAACCTCACATCAATTATCATTATGACAATGAAGAAAACGGCGTACGATATTATGAGGATCAGGCTGTAGTTTTTCATCACGGCTTCCCGTTCCTCATTGAGCAGCTCCAGCTGTGAACTGAAGTGTGATATCATGGAGATAACATCCGCAGTGTTGCTTCCGGATTCTCCTGCTTTTCTCAGTATGACGCCTATTCTCTGTATATCCCTAACACCTATTTCGTTACCAAAGGTTTCAAGGGCCTCCTCAACCGGTATTCCGGACTTTATGATCCTGGCCAGTTTTCTGATCTCCGGATTTAGAGATCCATAATCGTTGGTTGATACCATGCGGACAGCTTCAGACAGAGGCACTCCATAGAGTGTGTATTCAGAAAGGTCTCGCAGAAATTCGGGGAGATTCCTCCTGGCGCTACGTATCTGGCTAAGCCTGAAATGCCTGATTGTTCCTGCAGGTATCAATATCAGTGAGACGGCAAAGGGCAGAGTGAAATAGAGAACATCTGATGTCCTCTCAAACCTTGCTGAAATTGCGGTGAAAAGAATAGCTACTACAAATGCGCCCGCAATTGAAACTGCGGCAATCAGGTTTTCTCGCCTCATATCTCCACCTCACCAACTGTGCTGCTGAAGAAGTAGGCAAAAACACCCAGGATGGCAGGTATCATAAGGGCAACGGTGAATATTAGTATGGTAATGTATCCAGACGGAGGAACAGGGGACAGGAATGCCACAACTCCAACAATTATTAAAAATATAAGGGGAAACGCTACCCCCACTGTGACAAAGGCCTCCGCAAGAATCCCGAGGGACTCCGAGTTCTGCCTTATGCGTGATCTTGTCTCCTCCTGGTACTGCTCTGCCTTTGACGTAAAGTATGACTTGAGATCTCCTCCGGAGTTGACGCTTGTTGTTATTCCCTGAAGGAAATCTGCAAAGCTCTGGCTTGGAGAGTATCTCGCAGCTTCCCTTATTGCACTGATTATGTCCTCCCCAAACACAGAAGAACGTATCCATATGCTCCTGGCTTCCCTGCTTATCTCCCCATACTGCCTGCTCTGGCCAAGATCCCTGAAAATTATGTCCACTGGAATGTCCGCTGACGCCATGGTGGCAAAATACCCTGCGGCCGTTGTGATTATGGAATCGATTCTTCTTTTCCTGGTCCTGACAAGATTTGTAGGCATTTCCAGCATAATGGCAACGAAGGCAATCACGACAAGAAAACCAAGCGATGCAGCAAGAAATGCGAGATCCGGCATTATCCTTATGATGACACCGATGACCGCCAGAACGGCAGCAACAAGTATAATGGAAGAGAAGATGCTCTGGGAATAGAATTCTACGCCACTCATGCCAAGTTTTGCCCTCCGCAGGTCACGATCGATTTTCTCTGTCCTGATATACCTGGAAACGTACTTGCCGAATATTCTTACTGAAAGTCTCCTGTAGTACGGAACACGGAACTCTCCATCGTCCCGTGATGAAATGGTGGAGATGGTCTTCTTCAGGTCAACCATGGTTCACCCTTCCTTTCCTGATGTAACTTGTGATGGCCCTGGAAGTCCTATCCTGGTCAGCCCCAAGTTCAGCCAGTTCATCCAGCACTCTTGATCGGGCCTTTGCCTCACTTAGTACGTCACCAAAGGAAAGCCCTTTCTGCTCCGCAAGTCTTGTGAAAAGCACACTGTTTCCGGTGAAGACGGAAGTGTCGGAAGCGGAATCATAGTAAAATGCCCTGTTGTATGTGAATTCTCCGCTGGCAGGTTCAATTCCAGTGATCTCATCGATTTCAGTTATTCTTCGGACACGCTTTTCACCGCGCTTTACGAAGTTAACAAAAATCACTATGTTAAGGTATGATATCATGAGTTTCGGGACGTTCATTGGCTCGTTTTCCAGTCTGTTCATAAGTGAGTGCATGGAATCCGCATGAATTGTTGAGTACGTTGTATGGCCTGTCGCCATTGCCTGGAATAATGCGTAAACCTCCTTCCCCCTGACCTCCCCGACCACTATGTAGGTTGGCCTCTGCCTCATGGCTACCTTAACTAGGTCAAACAGTCCGAAAGTTGAGATTCCTTCACGACCCTTTCTCTGCAGCTCTCTGGTTTCCGCCGGAACCCAGTTTTCGTGGGACAGGTTGAGTTCCCGTGTTTCTTCAATGCTGAATATTTTCGTATTCTCCGGCGCGAACATAAGTATGGAGTTCAGTGTTGATGTTTTACCCGATCCCGGAACGCCAACTATGAGGGCGGAATTCAGGTTTTCCACCATTAACCATAGGTAGGAAAGCATGAAAGAATCCGCCGTGCCAGTCCTGATCAGTTCTGTTGGAGTGAAAGGGCTCTCCCTGAACAGCCTTATTGTGAAGGCCGGACCCCTGTCAGAAACCTCTCTGGAATAGATGGCTTCAACTCTGTGTCCGTCCCGTGTAATTCCGTCAAGGAGGGGCGAACTGATTGAGACGGGCTTCCCGCAGAGTTGGGCAAGTCGTATGATAAACGAAGAAAGATCAATATCGGATCCGAAGGACACATTTGTCATTATTGATCCATAGACCTTGTGGAAGACATATACCGGGAGACCAGGTCCGTTGCATGAAATATCCTCAACGTTTCTGTCCCTCACAATTGGATCGATTACGCCATATCCGTTGAAGTCCCTATTCAGGTAATACTCATATGTCTGTTTTACCATCCCGGAAAGCCACGGCATCCTCTCCCTTATGAAAGACTGTATAAGCTTTTCCATGTCAGGTGCGTTTTTCCTGGATGATCCGGCAAGATCAGGGATAAAGCTCGATATCATTTCCTTCAGTTTCTGTATTTCGTTAAACTGTGACTTTGAAACATCAGGTTCCCTCACCAGATACATAGTCTCAGACGTATCCGGTAACTTTACTATTTCAACTTCTGTTAAACCAGATTGAATCTGGTACTTCTCTATTGTGATGTTAGGCCCGTGCCATTCCTGGTTCCCTTCAGAGGGAGATCTTCCCGAATCCATGGATTTGCAGGGATCAAAGCGTTATGTATCTATAAAAATTATCAGTGTTGCACTGGCAGAATGAAATAATTTCACATGACGGTCTGGGCATGGTGTATTATTTATATGGTGGCTCAGATACGTCATTATGGAGAGGGTTAGGTTTGCAGCCTCTGATGCCATGATAAGCCCGGTGGGAGTTGGCACTTACTACGATTTTCGCTGGATCGTTCCTGCCAGGCTCTTTGGAATCATGTCAGGAAGAGAGAGACGCATAGCAGCCATAAAGGCAGCCATAGAGTCAGGAATCAATCTCATAGATACCGCGGAAATATACCAGAGTGAACCGCTCGTTGCTGAAGCCATTAAGGATACGCCAAGGGAGGATCTGTTCCTGGCCACAAAAGTATGGCCAGGAAATTTCTCATACGATAAACTCATAAGATCATGCGAGAGAAGCCTCAAAAAGCTCAAAACAGGCTATATTGACCTCTACCAGATGCATTTTCCGTCCAGGAGCACTTCCAAGATCCAGGAAGGGCTAAGGGCCATGGAGCATCTTGTGGATCAGGGAAAGATACGTTACATAGGAATAAGCAATTTCAGCCTTGAGCAGACAAAAATGGTTGTTCAAAGTCTTAAGAAGCACCCTCTGAGTTCAACGCAGATGAATTTCAGCGTCGCACACAGGAATATCGAGAAAGACATAATTCCATTCTGCAGGGAAAACAGGATATCTATCCTGGCATACTTTCCCCTGGCCCATGGAAAGCTGACAGCAGAATCAGCTCTTGGATCGAAGGTCTTGAAGGAAATTGAGAAGAATCATGGTAAAAAGAGCATAACCCAGATTGCACTAAACTGGTTCATTAGCAAATACGACTTCGTCTTTCCCATACCAAGAGCATCTAACCCAGATCACGTAAGGGAAAATGCAGGGGCCATGGGATGGCGCATGACCCCCGATGAGATTGCACTCTTGGAATCATCAGTAAGCGGAGATTCAGGTCCGTCATCTCCAGTTGACCCTTCAAGGAAAACATGAATTCTTTTGTGCATGCATCGATGGCATACGATAATGTTTATAGGCATTTCTTCAATCAGGAGTGAACCTAAACCCAACAGGATGAATGGGCCGGTAGATCAGAGGTAGATCGCTTCCTTGGCATGGAAGAGGCCAGGGGTTCAAATCCCCTCCGGTCCATACCGTGCGATCCCGAATCTTTTCGTACTTCGAACAAAACAGGTCACACACTTCTTACATTAGGATTATCGTTTCTTGCCTGTTCATATCTTGCATCCACTCGGAAAATTACAGCTTTTGCATTAGGTATTTATCCATAATTCTCCCCTTGTGAATCGGCATAGGAAATGATTTTGCAGAATGAGAATAAATAACCGGAGCCATCCGGTTTTACTTCGCCCCTGGTACGGAATTCTGGAGTAAGGATTTAACCTTCTGGATTATCTCACCTCCTTACCATACGCATCCAAGGAAAACGAATGAGAGACTTCTTTCACTGCCCTCTTGCATTTCCTGATGCTTCAGCTCTAAAAGTTTTTCTCACATTCTTATCCCTGGTTTATTTTATTGACAACTTTAGATTTGCCTATTATTCTTGCTGCTTCTTCATGAGGTTTCCATGATTCGTCCCACCATATGATAAGAAAATCAATTTTATTGATTCTATTGCTTGTTTCGATTATTAATGACGACCCATCAAGGGAACCATAGGATATGCTATGAATTTCTTCTGCTTCGTTTATCCGAATACTCCATCTGTCTAATTCAGGGTCTAAGAAAGGCATCGAATGGGTAAATTAGATTTGGGATAATTCTTCAATTCTTTCTAACCAGCTTACTCCTAGGTCCTGCTGTGCAGCAAGATAGTCGCGGGTAGCAGGGTCTACGAACACAACTTCTTTTACTCCAGTACAGAGAGTTTTGATTGCAATGCTCTTTCAAGCGTGCTTCTGTAATTGGTGAATGTCTGCTGATCCAGCTTGGAAGTCTTCTCATAGTTGTTGTGCATAAGTTTGAACTCTTCCTTTCCCTTTGCCGTATTGAATGTCAAGGAAGGAAGCTCAAGATGTCGGCCCTGCTTAAGAATTACCCTGCTGATATCGTCATATTTAATCTCTCGGTAATTCGGCGGTTTTTTGGAGATCTGTTCCTCGAAATTTTTTTCCACATCCTTACCTGCTGAAATTGCCTCTGAAATTATCTGCATATGGATTGCTTTAGAGGCCCTAAGATCCTCGTAGCTCTGTACCGCACCTATTGGAGCCATTGTTAAGGGATCACTCCTGAGATATTCCAGGACTTCGGATCTGATGTCCCTTTTGTTTAGAACATCAAAGATGAACATTTCATTTTCTGTGAATATCAGATGATGTACATTGGTTATCTTAGATTTCTGCCACGCATTATCTATTGATCCAATTATATTCATTATTTTACATATTGTGCCAAGATTAATATTTTTACCTTGGAAGCATCAATTTAGAAGCCATGACAGATAGCTGTCACTGCGTCAGTTGACAAAAAATCGTTGCAATATCATTGGCAGCATTCCAACAACTATACAATTTGCACTCAGCTAAACCTTAATCAGGATCCATAAGATAGGGAACTGAAATGCCGGGATACGGCCCAACCAAAAACCAGATAAGTTTCATCGCAAAGCTAATTGGGGAATCCCCTTCGAGGGAAAAGGTGAAGGACGATTTCCTGGGGGCTCTTGGAAAGGAGAGCATTGAGGATCTGACAGTTCAGGAAACATCTCAGCTTATTGACAGGTTAAAAAACTCGCCGGATGAGTCTGGGGAAAAGACCCATGGCATTGGCCCTCTGGCCACAGGCAAACAGATATCATTTTTGACCAGTCTCCAGAGTACCGAGGAGAGGATAAACGTGGCAAGGGACTACCTTAAAAAGCTTGGAAAGCCGAATATAAACCTGTTAACCATGCAGGAAGCCTCTGACCTCATAGAGAAGCTGAAATCCATTGAGATAAAGAAGGGGCAGGACACCTCAGGTGCCCCTGTGACACCAAAGCAGATCAAATATATATCAAGCTTAATGGCTAGTGAAGAAAAGAAAAAAATTGCACAAGTTTTCCTGCAGAAGTTAAATAAAAAATCAGTGGAGGAAATGAACAGGCGGGAAGCCAGCCAACTCATTGACCTGCTGAAATGATAACGTATTTACGGTTTTCTCCTCCTGGCTGCCATAACCACGGCGCCTATAACCGCGCCCCCAAGAATTCCGGCCCCTATGTATGCATACTCAGCAGTGTTAGAATAGTTCGGAACAAATGTGATTGATACGCTGCCGTTGCCATGGTCGATGATTATCTGCCCTGAACCGGAACTGCGGTACCCAGAAGGTGTGATCACGGTGTAATTATAGAGTCCATTTTGGAAACCGTATATGGCCATTCCGGCATCATGGGTCGTGAAGGACTGCCCATCTATGGTTACTCCCCATTTGCTTCCATTGGCCAGGCCGTTTTCCGTGAATATTACGGTGAAGTTATTGCCCGTTGAGTAACTTATATTTTGGTAGTAAAGCGTGGCGATGGTCGGGCCCTGAATGTTCAAGGTCAGCGTGTTGGCATAGAATCCATCCACTGACATGGGATCTATGGAATAACTGCCTGGCTGGACAAAGAGGGATTGATTGCTGGCGGTAAGCTCAAATCCCTGGCCAGCCGCTGGAACTGCAAACCCCCAGACGGTTCCATTTGGAAGCCCGGATTCCCTGACGGTAAGGTTATAGTACGTGCTGTAAACCAGAGTCATGTTCATTACCGGACCTATGGCAGAGAAATCTCCTGATGACAGTGCAAAGATTCCCATGGTAGTGATGGGAATGAAGCGTACCTGACTGCTTACAAGCTCAAAGCCTTCCAGGAAGTATGATCCGTTGGGGAGGTAAAGAGTGGCCTTGCTGCCTGGGTTAATGGAATAGATTGCGTTGTTTATATCGAAATAGGTCTTTGCGCCAGGAGGGAGTCCGGTTGCATTGACACTTGTCTCATATCCGTGAATGGTCAGCGGTGAATAATCATACCCGTCATTGATACTGCCGTTGAAAGTGCCCTGGTTATTGAATACAAATCCGACACCAGTGCCATTGTATGGCTCCGATCCATTTCCGAAGTAATTATAATAATAGTTCCCCCCTGGGAAAGAGGAGTTCACAATACTTCCCGTCAGATGGACATTATCGAAGATGATTCCCGACCTCCCCTGACTCCTGGAAACGTTGAAACTGTCGGTGTATACCACGTTTGTTCCAGTGTAGATGTTGGCGTCATGGCCATCAATGCTTACCAGCGGAATTGTGGACGTGAAAGCATTGTTGAATATTGTATTTCCAGAACTTTCCACAATAAGGCCAATCGGAGCGTAGCCGTAATACATGCCGGGATAGGTTTCCTGGTAATCAGTGAAGGTGTTGTTCCACACGTAGTTGTCAGAGGAGCTTGAATTTGCGTTATATATAAGCATTCCGGATCCCTGGCTCATAAAAGTATTGCGCTCCACTAGTGAATGAGTTGTATTCCACATTATGAGAGAGGCTACAGGCGGGACATTATCCGGGGTATAGTCGTTGAAAACAACTGTGCTGAACCAGCCTGAGAATACGCTGTTATTGACTGTTACATTTGAGGAGTTGTAGAAAGCTGAAGGAAGGTAATTGTATTCCGGCACATCAAATCCCTGAGTGAGTTCCAAAAGTCCAGGCGTGGTATAATTAACGAGGAATGGTGAATTTCCAGACGATGTTCTGAATCCAGTGTAAAGAGAGTAATTAGATGTTCCTGACACCAGTAT
>JAJZKL010000026.1 GCA_021804185.1 Thermoplasmata archaeon
AGCAACGAAGAAGCTATCCTTGAATAGGCTCGAGGGTAATTCATAGCCCGGTTCTTAATCACGTGAATTCTGATAACAACTTCTGCGGAGGTTTCAATGGCTGTCCCGCATACCTCCCCGTCTCCCTGTGATGCATGGGGATCGGAAACAGAAAGAAGGGCGCCATCAACCATCACCGGAAGATAAATTCTTGATCCTACACCCAGTAGCCGGTTGTCCATGTTCCCACCGAAATGCTGTGGCGGGATCATGCCGAATTCTCCATCTTTCGGTGCAGTTCCAACGACTCCAAGGAATGGCTGGATTGGAACTAAAACTCCTTCGAGGAAACCTGAAGTCTCTGAGGAGGCAAATTCACCTATCTTCCACATCATTAGCTTCTCACTAACGTTGCCCTTGAGAAGCCCCATTTCCGAAATTATGGCACTCCATCCCCAGGATGCCGTTCTCATCTCTTTCAGTTCAATCTCAAGGATATCTCCTGAGGTTGCACCGTTGACATAAATTGGGCCGACTGCTCCGTCATATCTTGAAGAATCTATTTTCTTGAGATCCTCAGTGTGATAGCCCCTCCTGATCTGCCATGTGGATGAATCAGGAACCGAAATTGATACGGTTTCACCGCTATCTACAGATAAAACCGGTTTGTTCGAACTCGTCCACCTGAAATGTATATTTTTTGGTTCCTTTCCATCCAGATGCTTCATCTTTATTTCACCTTCCCAACCTTGGACGGCCACCAGTTGTATCTCTTCATTATCAGCATGATTGCGGGCACGAAAAATGGCCAGCTGATGAAGGTGTCCACTATGACTCCCAGAGCAAGACCGGTTCCAATTTCCTGGATTATCCCAATTCCGCTAAAAATCAGGGAGAAGAAGATTGCAAAGAGCAGAAGTCCGAGTGTAATGATTACTCCCCCGTTTTCAACAACACTAGTACGGATAGCTTCTTCGTTGCTCATCCCCTTTATTACCGCTTCGCGTGCCCTGGTTATCATGAATATGTCATAGTCAAGTCCCACTGCAAGAAGGGTTATGAAACTGAACAACGGTAGGAATATGAGGATCGGCAATTTGAGAATATTGAAGTAAATGATATAAGTAACAGCAAGAGACACCAGGACGGATGCCATAACCATGATTATGAGGCGGACTGGGGTCAGCAATGAACTGAGCTGTATCATAAGCACAACAAAAACTGCGAGTGCCAGGATCGGTACCATCTTTGAAAACGTCTGGGCGGTGTAACTGTAGGCATCGTTAAGCCCCTGCGTGAGCCCTCCTATTTCATAGGTGTAATCATGGACGCCGGGTGCGTTGCTCATCACGCCGGGAAGGTTATTAACTGCAGCGGAAGAGTATGAATTCCAGGCTACCTGGGACAACTGGAAAGTTATCATTGCATAGTCCGGATTCTGCCCTATTGAATCATTAATGTACTGGTAGTAAAGGCTAGAATCCTGTGCCGGATATGAAGCGATCATGGATGCATTCACGTAATATCCGAATGGATAGGTCGGCCCATAAACCTGGCTTATAGCACTATCGTTAATCAATGCGGCTTCCACAGACGTGACCTGTTTCATTTCAGTAGAGTTGTATTGGCCATTGATAATAAGGGGCGCAGTGAAGTTGAGGATGACGTAGCCCCTATCAAAGAAATCTCCGTGGAAGGAGTCGTTCACCTGTTGCAGTGCCTGTATTCCACTGCTGCTCGGTACTAAACTGAATACGTCCATGCTACTGGGCGTTGTTGCGTAAACGTAAAGCCCAAACAGTGCAAAGAGGACAAAAATCACTGCAACTTTACTCTTGTTCCGGATAACGCTGCCAGCAATCTTTGTCATGGAGTGCTCAAATGGGAATTTCTTATTGGCTACAATTTTTGAAGGCCAGAACAGCTTCTTTCCAAAAGTAGAAAGCAGTGCGATCAGAAGAGTGTTTGCCAGCATTATGGACACAGTAACCCCTATAGCGTTCGTCAGGCCGGAATCGCTGAATATTGGAACATTTGCAATCCACAATACTAAGTACGAAAGAGCAACCGTCAAGCCGGAGGTGAAAACTGCATGCCCGGCCCACTGTGCTGATTCCGGTATTGGATCGGGGCTATTCTTGCGTAATTCCTGCCTGTATCTGGACATGATGTAAACTATATAATCACTGGTAAGCCCGAGAATCAGTATGAGTAGCAGCGTGGGCGTAATGAAAGATATGGAGGAGTGAAGGACATACTTGTAGATGAGACCGTTGATTCCCATTGATATCACTGCCGAAAAGCCGAAGATTAGCAGGGGAATGAAAGCAGCTATGGGAGATCTGAAGAACAGGCCTATTATCAGGACGGAAAGGACGATACCTATGATCAGGGCTTTGGCCATTCCGTTAAGGGACTCTCCGGCAAGCTGGTTGTTCAATGCCGAGGAACCTGCCACAAGGTACACGCTGTGTGGAATGGTGCTGGTATAGGTTGAGGTAAGGTTGTCTATTGCAGTGATGAGTGATGCGGACGTGTCCTGGTTGAAGGAAGCAATGATTATTGTTGTGCTGTTATCATATCCAACAAACTGGTGATACACATAGGGGCTTGGTAATATCGGATAATTTGGAAAATTGCTGTCAGACATTTCCTGCTGAATAGCTATTGTTGCGTTAGTCGTATAAAGGTAGGGTATAAATTTACTTATGGAGGCGGGATTAACGGAAATCAGGGGGTTATGGGCAAACACGCTTTCGGTAGCGTTTATCAGAAATGATGAGCTGAGGTTCTTTACGGATGTGGATGATGGTTTCATTCCAAGATTTAACGCGTCTCGCGTAAAGTCCGGTATGCTGATGCTAAGTCCTGATGTTATCAGGTTGGCTGCTGTTGGGTCTGAAGAATATGACATGGCGATAATTGCGAGGCTTGCGTTATAGGTCGCGCTTGACTGATTTGCGAAATAAGAATCAAACAAAGTAACATTGTGAATCGCTGTCATAATGGGATAGACCGGATATCCCGATGCGTAAGTATCGAACGTTGCATTTCCTAACGTTGAATTCACTGAATTACTCATATGTGTGAGAGGGGCAGATACGCTAGTGGTATTCCAGTAATGCGAGAATGTATTAACAAATTCTATTGCCAGTGAGGAAATAGATGGTAACTGGTGAGCTTCTTCGATGGTGTAGTTATACGCTGACCGGTTCGAGTTAGTGGTTGAATAATTTTCAAGATACAGTAGTGGAAGACCGTATTCAAATCCAATGGTATTGTTTATACTTGAATAGTAAGATGTCGTGCCATTAATCAACTGTGCAGTGCCAGAGAGTTCAAGTTTCAATCCCGGAACTGTTTTTCCCAGTGTGCTGTTCTCCAGGCCATAGATTGACGTTATTCCCGTATAACCAGGAACAGTTTGTAAATAGGAATTTAGCCTGTTAGTAAGATTCTGTAGGTCATGAGAATATTTTGCTTCGGTTACGGGAGTATTGTTGGTTACAATAATTAATGAAGAAACGCCTCCGGCGGAAGAGGAGGGAAATTGAGTGTCGAATATTGCACTCGCCCTGTAAGACATTGAATTCTTCGTTACGATGCTATTTGTAAGATTGTAGGATGTCTCACTGAAGAGTAATGATGCAAATGGCAGCATTACGAGGAACAGGACTACCCAGATAATTATAATCTTCTTCCTGTGATTTTTTGAGATGATACCCAATTTCCTGAAAGTGGTTTCAAACATTCAGCGGTATATGGCTGTATATTATAAAATCCTTTTTTAATCTGGTTTATACGAGGTATAACACAATTTTCATGTGGCAACACTCGGAGAATATTTTCCTTTAATTCCTATAAGAAAATACTTAAAACAGCACACCATCACAGGGACAGGGCAAAGCGGAGGTTGTCGAGCTAGGTTAAAGGCGATGGATTCAGGGTCCATTCCCGTAGGGGTCCGCCGGTTCAAATCCGGCCCTCCGCATTTTGTATAACCACGCCTGACATTGAATTTCGGAATAACCGCCTGAACACAATTTTCGTAATTTAGACACATAATATTGAAATATATGTTATAAATGCGACCATTAACTTTAGCCCACTGAAGATAATTGCCGAAAATGGATATGAACAGGTACCAGAGCGAATATCGTTGTGACAGCAATTGTCACCAACGTATCCGCTTCATCGCATGGTCAGGGTTAGATAAGCACAGATTGATGACGGAGGAAAAACTGGCTTGAATCAGAACACTGAATTTACACCGGTCCAGATATTAAGGAAGAGTGAAGTATCTGCAGCTCTCATAGATGCAGCCACGGACTTCTATAGGCGTGGATGGCTTCTGGGCACAAGTGGTAACCTGAGCGCAGTACTGCGGCACGATCCATTCCGCATCGCCATTACTGGAAGCGGGGTTGATAAGGGGCACCTGAGGGAAGATCAGATAATAGAGGTGGATGAAACCCTGAACGTATTATCGGGAATTTATAAGCCATCAAGTGAAAGTGCCCTCCACGTAACTTTAGAAAAAAGGCTCGGGTGCATGGCAGTATTTCATACTCATTCAATATGGAGTACAATCCTTTCCCGACAATATGCACATGAAGGGGGCTTTGAGATCAGGGGATACGAGATGCTAAAAGGGTTGAACAACGTAAACACCCATGACCACTCAGAATGGTTTCCGGTTGTGGAGAATTCACAGGACATGGTCGGCCTCGCTGCACATGTTAGAAAGCTTCTGGCAAACAATCCGGATATTCACTGTTTCCTGTTGAGCGGGCATGGACTGTATACATGGGGATTAACAATAGAGGAAGCAAGGCGACACGTGGAAGCGATTGAGTTCCTGCTGGAAGTCTTTGCTCATTCCGAGAACTCCTTTAGAAGAAACTAACTACAGGAAAGGGATTGAAAATGGTAGTGGTGAGAATACCCGACAGGGGAATAAGAATAGACGATAGTACACAGGCACGCGAATACATGTCCTCAATAGGCATAGATTATGAGGTATGGGATACAAAAAAAAGCCCCGGCGCCAGTGCGCCTGCTGATAAAATATTGCAGGCATATTCCAATGAAATAGACAAACTGAAAAGGGATGGCGGTTATACTACGGCTGATGTAATAGACGTTAATTCGACAACGCCGGGACTTGATTCTATGCTGGCTAAATTCAACAAGGAACATTTGCACAAGGAGGATGAGGTGAGGTTCACCATATCCGGGCATGGTATATTCCACATTCATCCGGAAAACTCAGATGTTGTTGCAATAGAGGTTTCTGCTGGGGATCTGCTTAGGATACCCAGGGACACGCATCACTGGTTTGACCTGTGCGAAGACAGAAATATCAGGGCGATCAGGCTGTTCCAGGACATTTCAGGATGGACGCCATACTACGTATCAGACGGAGTTGACAAGAACTACCAACCCATGTGCTTTGGGCCCGCATATATCAGGGCAGATAAAAAAAGGAATTGAGGCATGCCTGCTGTTGTGAATGACGTCAGAGGTGTCCTCCTGGACATAGAGGGTACCACGACACCCATGGAGTTTGTCCACACGACGCTTTTCAATTATGCGAAAGAAAATATCGGGAGCTTCCTCAAGAAAAATGTCGATCGGAAGGATATCCTGAAAATAGTTGATGACCTCGGTAATATGCATAACTCAGACGCTTCAGTTTTAAAAGCGGGTCCCGCATGGGATGGAAGCAGCACCGATAAAAAACTGGAATCGGCTACCCGCTATTGTATCTGGCTTATAGACCGGGACAGCAAGGCATATGCGCTGAAGGATCTAGAAGGCCATATTTGGATGGATGGTTATAATGGGGGAAGCCTGAGAGGAAGTGTATATAAAGATGTGCCTGGCGCCTTGAAAAAATGGAAAGATTCAGGGAAGAAAATATACATTTACTCATCTGGAAGTATTCTGTCCCAGAAGCTCCTTTTCAGCACAACTGAATACGGAGATATGACCCGATATATTGAAGGCTATTTTGACACATCCGTTGGAAAAAAAGCAGAGCGGAGGAGTTATGAAACAATTTCAGAAGTCTCCGGCATACCGGCGCATAATTTCCTCTTCCTGTCAGATGCACCAGCGGAAATAAATGCGGCAGTTTCTGCCGGGTTCTCCGGTATTCTGGTAAGTAGGGAAAAAGGTTCTTCAGGTGTCGATTATTCCAGAAATACCATATCCAATTTCACTGAAATAATTCTGCCTTAACTGCTTGCAGCAGGGCGAAACTGGAACAATCCTGTGGCTTTGGGTGATCCAATAAAAAAGGGAGGGCCGTATCTACTGATACAGGCCGGTTTCCTCTATGGTCTTTTTACGCTCGATAACATTCTTTCCAATGCTGTCGGATAGCCCTTTGTAGAACTTGATGACGTCCTCATCGACGGATGGCCTTATGACTTTCAATGCGTCTGAAAAGTTCTTCTCAGTAACCTCTGTTGCATCGGAATTCTGCCTGTATGCCATCATCCCCGCTTCCCTGCAAAGGTTTTCCAGGTCCGCGCCGACGTAACCATCGGTTTTCTCTGCGATTCTCTTCAGATCAACGTCCTTGTTTAGCGGCATATTCTTGGTGTGCACCTTCAGGATGTTGTATCTGCTCTCCTTGTCTGGAGGCGGTATATAGACGAGCTTGTCAAACCTTCCCGCCCTGAGCAAGGCATTGTCTATGATATCCGGACGGTTTGTTGCGGCGATAACCACGACTCCCTGCAGGACTTCTATTCCATCGAGAGAAGTCAGAAGCTGGTTAACTATTCTTTCAGTAACTCCTGAATCTCCGTACGTTCCCCTGCTTGGAGCAATAGAATCAATTTCGTCCAGGAACACGATTGTTGGGGCGACCTGCTTTGCTTTCTTGAATATCTCCCTTACGGCCTTCTCGCTCTCCCCTACCCATTTGCTCAATACTTCCGGACCCTTTACTGAGATGAAATTGGCGTTGCTCTCACTTGCAACGGCTTTCGCCAGAAGCGTTTTGCCTACTCCAGGGGGGCCGTAAAGGAGGAACCCTTTGGATGCCCGTATCCCGAGCCTCTTGAATACATCCGGCTTCAGCAGCGGTAGCTCGACTGCTTCCCTGAGTTCCGATTTTACCGCCTCCAGTCCGCCTATGTCTTCCCATTTTACATTGGGTATTTCAATGGTAACCTCCCTGAGGCTGCTGGGTTCAATTCCTTTCAGCGCCTCCATGAAATCATCCTCTGTTACCGACATCTTTTCCAGAATCTCCATTGGGATCGGCTTGTCAAGATCAATTTCAGGCAGGTAACGCCTGAGCGCATTCATGGCGCTCTCCCGTGCCAGGGCCGCAAGGTCCGCACCAACAAAGCCGTAGGTGAGGTTTGCAATCTCAGTAAGGAATTGTGTCTTCTTCTCATCGTCCATTCCAAGCGGCATGCCCCTTGCGTGAATGGACAGTATTTCCAGCCTTCCCTTCTTGTCTGGAACACCAATGTTTATCTCACGATCAAATCTTCCGGGTCTCCTGAGTGCGGGATCGACTGCGTCCAGACGATTGGTTGCGCCTATGACGATGACGTGGCCTCTCTCCTTCAGGCCGTCCATAAGAGTGAGCAGCTGGGCAACAACCCTTCTTTCTACCTCCCCCTGGACTTCTTCTCTTTTAGGGGCTATGGAATCTATCTCATCAATGAATATTATGGAAGGCTCGGAATCCTCGGCCTTGAGGAAAATTTCCCTGAGCTTCTGTTCACTCTGTCCGTAATATTTGCTCATTATTTCAGGCCCGTTTATTGAGAAGAAATTAGCGCCAGATTCATTGGCTACTGCGCGAGCAATGAGAGTTTTTCCTGTACCGGGAGGTCCATGCAGAAGCACACCTTTCGGCGGGTGAATTCCCAGACGCTCAAATAGCTCCGGATGCTTTAGCGGTAACTCTATAATCTCCCTTACCCGGCCAAGCTGGTCGGAAAGTCCTCCGATATCCTCGTAGCTTATCCTGGAAACGTCCTCCAGAACCTCGGAAGCCGGCTCCTCCCTGATTTCTATTTTTGTGGTTTCCCCTACCTCGACGGGAACCTTGCTCGGCATGGTCTTGATTACCTTGAATAGCAAGCCTGAGTGACCAGCCAGAGTAAGCCCAGGAACACTGATATTATCCGTCTCAATCATTGGTCTTCTCATCAGCGATTTCTGGACGAACTCGTCTATGCCCTCGCCAAACTTCAGGCG
>JAJZKL010000027.1 GCA_021804185.1 Thermoplasmata archaeon
GGGTCACTCCCGCTCTGGTGTTTGATAACAGCGACTCCGACTCTTTCCCCAAGTATTGAAATCTGCTCTATGGCACCAGCCCTGAATGTATCTGAGGCAGCCACCACAACCCTCTTTCCATTCTTCCTGAGATAGTTTGCAACCTTGGCCACAGTGGTCGTTTTTCCTGTGCCGTTGATCCCGAGGAAAAGCATGACATAGGGCTTCTCATGAGGATCGAGGATGTCTGGGAGATTCTTCTGCACATCAAAAATGGGGATTATGGCATTCCTTAGAGCCTCAACATATCTCTCGACAGAAATCTTCTTTCCCTCAATGTCAAGATTCTCCTCCATGCTCTTCCAGATTCTTTCCGCAACATCGAGGGAAACGTCAGATTCCACGAGAGTCTCTATGATCTTCGACTCAAGATCCGATTTCCTCACAAACTCTTCGGAAGATTTCGAAAATAAACCGCTGAACTTCTTCTTCAGGTTGTCGAACATGTCACTGTTTCTGATTCTGGGCACTGGCCTGCTGTACCACTGTCAGGAGGGTCTCATACCTGTTCTCGCTTTCCTTCCTCTTCTCAAGGAGTGAATCCATAGAGGCTTGAAGTGACTGCAACTCGCTTTTAAGCCTGTTCTCAACGTTTTCAGCACTGTCCTCGCGGTAAATGCCCGATCCAATAGGTAGGAGCAGTTTGTCAAAATTCTCAATCCTGGCGTTCACATAAACACCATAACCGATTGATACCCTGGTTTCGTTACCCTCTATGTTCTTCCTGTTCCCGATAACGGAAAGGCTCAGATTAATCTCGTCGACGACCCTGCCTATCCTTGATATCTGGTCGTTATAGGATTCGATCACACCCTTGAGATATTCAAGTTCCTGAATCAGACTTTCACGTGCATCCTGTTCCATTTCAATTCCCCGAGAATATTTTCTTGCTTTCCTTGAGCGCTTCCAACACGGGCATTGGGTCACCGGATAAATAACTTATGAGAGCTCCCCCGCCTGTGGACGTGTGATCGAATTTATCCATGAGGTCAAGTTTCTCCAGTGCGTTGAGTGTGTGACCTCCGCCCGCTATCTTCATGCCCGGGTTCATGGATATTGCTGTCATGATCTCCCTTGTTCCCGCAGCGTACTCAGACATCTCATACATCCCCATGGGACCGTTCAGGAATATTGATTTAGCCTTTCTTATCTCGTCTATATAGTTCACAATCGTGTCCACTCCGATATCCGCCATGAGTTCGTCGTCCGGCATTTTCTGTGATATCGCCACTCTCCTCTTCGAGGGATTGAGAACGCAGTCCTGCGGCACAAGAATATTGCCATCGTATTTCTTCACAAGATCCTTGCAGGTGTTGATGAGATCTTCCCAGTTCTTGTTGCTCCTGACAATGAACTCCCGGTTTTTCTTTCCGATGTCAATTCCCACTGCCCAGAGAAAAGCGTTGCCAACGACGCCTCCAGTTATCACCCTGTCAGAAATTCCCTTGTCAAGGAAATTCTTTGCAACGGAAATGGACTCGTTTATCTTGGACCCAGCAAGAATCGCCACCTTGGGTCTCGAATCATCTTTCATGAACCTCTCGAGTGAAACTATTTCCTTCTCAATTAGTCTGCCTGCAATGTTGGGAATCAGTCTGTGAAAACCAACCAGTGTTGTCTGCGGCCGGTGTATTGCAGGAAAAGCATCGTTGACAAAGTAATCCATCAGGGGAAGCAGGCCTTTTACAATATGGCTCTTCTCCATGGTTTCAAGATCGTCGCCATCAATATCAATCTCCTCGGAGTAGAATCTTGTGTTCTCAAGCATAAGTATCTCTCCGCTTTTTAATTCGCCTACAGCCCTCACAACGTCTTCGCCAAAAAGTGAATCCACAAACTTCACCTTTCTTCCCAGGAGCCTCTGCAGATATACCGCGTGGGATCTGAGCGAGGTGAAATCCTCCTTTCCGGGTCTGCTCTGGTGAGCCAGTATAACCACCCTTGATCGGGAGAGAGTTCTGAGCGTTTCAAAATGTGCAAGGAATCTTGTCGATCCTGTTATCTCTCCCGTAATGGGGTTGATTGGCGAGTTTATGTCCAGCCTTAAAAAAACAGTTTTATCAATCAGGTCAAAGGAGTCTAGCGTGAAGAAATCCAATTTAGATCCTTTCATCAGTTTACATGATACGGTGTATATATTTGTTTATTTGGTGGGCTCAGGTTGATGTGAGCGGATTCAGAGCAGAAACAGCAGCAGTCATTCGTCATGATCGCCTCTTGCGACCCCGTATCGACAAATATGGTCTTTGAATGCAAAATTATGAATCAAATGTTTAAGAAATTATTTTATCTGCAAAATGCAGATACCCAGGATTTCAGGAAGATGTTTCCGTATTCTCAGCTAACTCCCTCAGTTTCCTGTTCCTGTCCATCATGAAAATGATTGTGTTCAGCCAGGCATAGATCCAGACGATGTTCAGCGCAGCTGCAATGGCTGTGAATACCCAGATGAGCCCGTGCTCGTTTGTTATGGAGATCATGCGGACAGTCGAGATTGCGAATAGGCCAAGAGGAAAGCCATAGGCCCATGAACTCATGCTTCCCCTCGGAGGTCTGGTAAAAATTATGATGGTCACAACAAGGAAATTCCATATTTCAAAGCCCCAGAGCATAAGAGAAACGAAGCCGGCAGTTGAAGGGGAAAACTGGAAAATATGGAGTTTATTAAATGACACTATGGATAGTATATTTATCACGATTAGGCTTGCTATGCCGACCGGGAGCATGGTCGTGGGAAGGGTCTCATGAACCTTATTCGTGACGTGTCCCGAGAGGGCCAGGGAACCGATGAATATGTAGAGGAAGAAGAAGATGCCCAGTCCGATAATGGTCAGATAGTAAATCACAGAACCGGTGCCTCCTCCGTAAAATCCAATGAGATCCGACCCCAGAAACACGCCCGTACCTATTGCCAGTGGCGGTATGACCACGGCATAATTGATCTCCTTGAGGTTTATTTCCTTGGTGTAAAGCCTGTAGCCGAGTATAACGCCGAGAATGAGGGCAAGTGAATATTCTACCAGATAGTTCAGGAGCGAGAAGGATGCTGAAAAAGAGGAAAGTCCATAAAAGTAAATCAGCTGGGAATTGCTGATAAAACCGATAATCGGGATGAGAGATATGAAACTCAGCCTGGTCAGATTGTCCCAGTGTCCATGGATCTTCTCATGGATCAGTATGCCTCTGGTGGACCATAAAACAAGTATGACAAAGAAGAGGATTATGCCCAATGCCATTAAACCATTTCCAAGGTAGAAAAAAGGCACGAAACCGTCCTGCTGATATGCAAGTATATAGACTTCGGCAAGGGCAAGGGTGGCGATGGACATTCCGAACCACTCGGATCCAAAAACGGAGATTGTGTTTTTATTCGTCTGAAACACCCACCAAAAGATTATTTCTCATTATTTCCACTGTCAAGCTTTGAAACTATATCGCTGAGCATATCCATTGAGGTTGTGATAACCTTGTTTCCTGTCACGAAGCGTGCGATGGATATTGCATCTTCCATGTTTCTGATGTTCCCTCCGTTTCTGAAATACTGATTGAGATAAACCGGGGCGCAGCTCTGATCCCTCAGCGACACGCTGATCGCAAAAGCGACCAAGAAAACGGTCTTCTTATCAAGAGAGAAGGGCGACAGCAGTTCCATTCTTTCTCTTATGTGCTCATCAAAGAGATCAAAGGAGAGTTTTGAGAGTGCAGAAAGGTTCTCTGGCGGTTGAGCATTCCCGGATTCTCTTATCACGTTGGCCATAATCTTCTCGGCCTCCTTATCCCTGAGCTCAATGGCTTCGAACGATGAAACGACAGGCAGTATTGAAGTCATTGTTGAAAGTGTCGAAGCCATCACGGCCATTTTGGAAATTTTTATCACATCAAGAATATCATCAACTGCAGCATCAAACTTTTTAGCCAGCCTGTAATGAATCAGAGAGGATTCCCGCTGGCCCTGTGCCAGTGATACGGCCAGAGCCACCAGCGGTACCAGTTTTCTGGGTGTCATTGTTCTCCCCAGGAAAAGCCTCATATTCTCCGTAAACTGCTCTTCCGCCATTTCCTCATTGATTTTGCCGAGCATCCTTATCGCTTCCGGCGTAGCCCCAAGAGTACCTCTGGCGAATGTGTCTATTTCCTCAAGTTTGCTGCTCATGGCTGATCATAGGAGCATAATTCATAAATCAATCCCGCAAAAATTGTGGAAAAATCCCATGCATTGGGAATAACGGAAATACAAAGTTCGTGATTCACGGAAATATTTCATCGAGAATGACTTCAAGATCAATGTCGTAAATGCCGAACTTGGGAAGCTCTTTCCTTGCATAATTACGTATCTCGGAGCAATCCTCGCCGATGATTTCCATCCGGAACCTTCTCTGTCCGGTGGTGACCAGAGTTCTCTTTATCATTGGCTGCTGCCTGGAAAACTGGATCAGATCGTCAATGCTCTCGGGTGGTACATTAAATGCCAGCACGGCCCTGCATGCATAACCTATCTTTCCGTAATCAATTCCAGCTCTGCAGTCCTTGAGTATTTCTCGCTTCTTGAGAAGATTTATTCTGTCCCTCACGGTCCACATGCTTTTTCCTGTCTCTCTTGCTATCTCCTCATATGCAAGCCAACAGTTCTTTTCCAGCAGATCGATTATCTGCAGATCAAGTGCATCGATCCTGTGAGATTTCAACGATGGACTATTCCAAATGGATATATAATCTGACACAAAAGAAACGATGGAACAATCCATGTTTGCCAAAAAACTCATGTTCAAAGAAGCGCCTGAAATAGCCTATTTCTATGAAATTTTCCTGATTTTATTCGTCGTTTGCCGACTTGTACTTCAGCAAAGTATTAATACTGAAATAAGTTCAACGATTTAATGGCACAAAAACCTGCAAAAGGAGAATTTAGAGAAGAGCTATTGGTTGAAATGGAAAACCCTGGGGAAATTTCAGGTAAGTCCATGAGAATATCTGTGGTTTCCAACCGCAGAGACGATTTTTCCTACTACTTCAGCCATGGAAACGCGGATTGAGGACATCCTCAAACCAACCATTTTTGGATTATTAGTTTTGGAGTAACCGGTTTCTTCAAGCATTTCTGTTCCGAATAAGATTATCCTAAAGACTGGGCAGAAGATCCTATCCTACTAGACAGTCTCTGGAACCAATAAATAGATTTACCACATGCGGACAGACATGCAAGGGATTATCACTGCGGCGGGCAGGGGGACCAGATCCGGCCTGGACGGAAAACTAAGGAAGGAGATGCTGCCCATTTATTACAGGGAAGGGGACAGGATCGTGCTCAGACCCATGATAGAGGTAATTGCAAGCATGATGAGGTCCCAGGGAGTTGACAGGATTTCGATTGTCCTCGACCCTGCAGACAGGAGAACCGCGGAATACATATCGGCAAACGTACCACACTCCAGGATTGTCTACCAGGAGCCAAGGAACGGCTATGGTGGCGCTGTTCTTAGTGCGGGGTACACTGTGATGGGCGATTATTTTCTGCTCAATGCAGGTGATGGCATACTCCTCAAGGAGAACCTGTTCAGCAGAATGATCAAAATGCGTGAGTCTGGCACATGCAGGAATGTTCTGGTTGTGATGGAGGTTGACAATCCACAGAATTACGGCACTGCAGAGTTAAGTATCGAGAGCGGTAAGGCTTACGTCACCGGAGTGGTGGAAAAGGATCCCAACAGCAGAAGCAAATTTGCTATGTGTGCCGTTTATCTACTGGATAGGTCGATTATGGATCATCTGTCTCATGACAGGTCTGGCAACATTGAGCTCACACCCGCCATCCAGAAATCGATAGAGGATGGGGTGAGAACCTGCGCGATCAGGGTAAAGAAATCCGAATGGGCCAGCCTTGGTCAGGTAACGGATTATGCAAACGTCGTAAACAGGAGCCTGAAATTCTTTTAGGAACCGGAAAAGCAGGCTCCTTCAGATACCTGAACTCTTCTGCCAGAAGGTGCGGGGAGTGATGACATCCCTGAGCGACGTTATCTTTTCCTTCATTGGCTGTAGATCGTCGAGTATCTTTCCCAGGTCCTTCTTCAGCTCTCCGGAGGGTCTGTATCCGAGAGCCCTGAGCTTTAAACTCACCGGATTATAGTAATGTTCCTCCCTCTCAACCCTTGGATTGGGTACGTGATCAATTATTGCCTCTTTCCCGTACTTCTTTTCGTAGACCTCTTTCACATCAGCGGCCAGTTCGTTGACAGAGTAGTGCTGGTCAAACTGGTTGAAGACCCTGTATTCACCGCTTTCCGGTGGGTGTTCAGTCGCAAGTGTGAGGCAGGTTATGCTGTCCTCCAGCGACAGGAAGCCCCTGGTCTGACCACCTTTGCCATAAGGCGTTATTGGTATACCGATGGTGGCCTGTGCACAGAATCTGTTAAGCGCGGTTCCCCAGACCTCGTCAATATCGAACCTCGTTCTTAGGGCGTTTCCTGAAATCTCCTTTGTTCTTGTCCCATAAACAACGCCCTGCATGATGTCGGTTATGCCGATCTTCCATACACGGTTTGCAAACATCAGATTATTGGAGTCATGAACCTTTGTCCAGTGATACCAAGAACCGGCGTTCTTCGGAAAAGGCAAAGTATCCTTCCGGCCATTATATTCTATCTCAAAGAATCCCTCAGGTATATCTATGTTCGGCGTCCCGTACTCACCCATTGTCCCGAGCTTGAGGATATGCGCCTTCGGAGCAAGATCCTTGACAGCATATATCAGGTTGAGCGTGCTGATAACATTTTTTGTCATGGTCTCCGAAGCCTGCTTCAGGCCTATCATGGAATACGGCGCAGATCTCTGTTCCGCAAGATGTACAATCACATCGGGCTTTGTATCCTTTATTAAATCATACATGAATTTCTGCCCACTGACATCTCCGCGGTAAAAAGAGATCTTCTTTCCAACGATTGCCTCTACCTCATGAATCCTTCTAGATATGGGTGCAATCGGGAAAACAGAATCTGAATCCACTGCCTTTACGCGTCTGCGTGTGAAGAAGTTATCAGCGCCCGCGACATCGTAGCCCATGGAAAGATAACGGAGTGCCAATGGCCATCCTATATAGCCGTCAATACCGAGAATCAATGCTTTCATACGTGCAAGTAATACCGGTTGAGCCTTAAAGATTATTCTTGTTCATCAGTCACGCCTTGTGGCTAGGAAATAGGCAGCGAATAACGGTGCCGCAACCCATGCAACCGCGGAAACAACGAAACCAAGGAACGTGATTCCGTATGCAGAAGGATCCGGTATTGAAAGGGAGGAGAGGGAAGGAATGACCGAATCCAGCCCAATCTGCAATAAGGAGGATGGATTCATGTATTCAAGATCAGCATAGACCTGATAGTATGCCGGGCTTCCGACAGGATATCCAAGCGCTAATGGAAGAACCAGTGCAAGAATGCTGAACACAAGGGCGAAGAATACGAAGAACACGACGGAAAGTGCTAAAATTGCTCCCGTGGATCTGAACAGACTCGAGAAGAGGTACACAAACGCAAGGTAAGACAGAGCCGTTGCGCTCACCCCTCCTATGACAATTAATGCGAACTGGAACGGGAGGGCAGTGGAATGGAGGATGTACAGAACCGCAAGATCAATGGCAACTATTGCAGAAATCATAAGGACAAGTGAGACCGCATTCGCAAAATACCTTGACAGGATCAGTTGTCCTCTTGTTATGGGTTTCGCGAGGACAGAATCAAGGACGCCTGTGGCTTTATCCTTTCCATACACAAAGTATCCTATGAGTATTGCGGTTATTACAATGAAGAATTCCAGTATCCCAGTCAATGCAAGGACCACCAGATCCTCAAGGCCGGTTATGGTTGGCGGGTTGTATAGAGAGAACATGCTACTTGCATAGAGCGTGGTGTTGTTACCATTGTACACGTACAGATAATAGTTCTGGCTTGTGCCGTTAAGCTGGGGGAACGTGATGTAATTCTGGAAGCCTGAATAGGTTCCAAGGAATATTGCGGTGGAATTATTCATTGTAAT
>JAJZKL010000028.1 GCA_021804185.1 Thermoplasmata archaeon
GTAACAGTGCCGAGACCTGTGAAATCCACAATGGAGAACACAACACCGAAGAAGAAGGATCCTATGGCTCCCGCTGGAAACTCAAAAGGAACAATTGTGTTGTGAGATCCAAGCTTGATTATGATGCAGAAGTTGCAGAATGAGGTGAAAATATGAAAAGTGAATATTTTTTGAGTTACGAAAATGCGCCAGTTATAAAGACAGAACTCCCTGGCCCTAAGTCGAGGAAGATCCTGGAAAAGCAAGATCTACTTGAAACTGGGTCCAGAACATACACTAAGCAGTTCAGAATGGCCATAAAAGAGGCCAGTGGATCAACCATCAGAGATATGGACGACAATGTGTTTATCGACTGGTTTTCGGGAATATGTGTGCTCAACCTTGGTCATAACCACCCTGTCGTGAAAAAAGCAATGGCCGATCAGCTTGACAGGCTTGTCCATATAAACGAAGTCCCTACGGAAACAAGAATTGAATTCCTGGAGACTTTGAATTCAACACTTCCCTCTGGGCTCAGGAACCATGCAAAGACCATGTTTACTGTAACAGGAGCTGATGCATGCGAAGCAGCCATAAGCCTTGCCCGGCATGTATCCGGGAAAAAGACCGTTGTTGTATTTGGAGGCGCCTATCATGGAGTTGCAGGTGACATTATTTCGGCAACTGCAAATCATCACTATCGTGATTTAGCAGGCATAGACAGGGGGAACTTCTACCATCTCCCATATCCTTACTCCTATAGATTTCCATTAAAAGTCAGAGAGGAGGACATTAGTAAAGCTGTAATTGACCAGCTTGAATATCTGATTAAGGATCCATATTCTGGACCAGGTGCCATAGGGGGAGTAATGGTTGAACCTGTACAGGGGGAAGGCGGATACATCGTACCTCCGGCGGACTTCCTTCCAATGCTTCGAGAGGTGACAGAGAAGTATTCTGTCCCGCTGATACTTGATGAAGTTCAATCGGGAGTGGGAAGGACAGGCAAGATTTGGGCATCCGAACATTCACGCATTTCACCGGATATAATGTGCATATCCAAGAGCATTGGAGGAGGAATTCCCACATCAATGATAGCATACAGAGAGGAATATGACAGGAAGCTTCCTGGTGGTTTCCATTTCGGAACATACAGGGGAAATCAACTTGCCTTAGCTGCTGGAACTGCCATTCTGAAATACCTGAAGGAAACAGATTTACTGTCCCGTGTCACAAACAAAGGAGAATACATAAAGAAGAGACTGAGTGAGGCAATGCAACTTAGCGATAAGGTTGGAGAGGTAAGAGGTTTAGGTTTCATGATCGGAGTGGAGATGGTGACGGACAAAAAGTCCAGGGAGCCGGATATGGAATTTGCTCAGAAACTCAAGTCTGAACTTTTCAGGAATGGGCTTCTAATGCATACCTGTGGACACTATTCCAATGTACTCCGACACATGGCCCCTCTAACAATAGAGGATGAACTTATCGACAGAGGAATTGAAATATTTCTGGAGAGCCTTAAAAATCTCTCCTGATTTTTTATGATTTAAATGAGAATGATGAAATTTTCCCCAAGCATAGCTGCAGGTCTGGGGTCCGTAAACTCTATTGGAGAGGTTCTTCCAGAACTATTTAGTCACAAAGACGTTATACTTGTTTCCGGCGAAACTTCATTCAAAATGTTCGGTGAGGGAGTAAAAAAAGCACTGGAATCTCATGATTATCATGTGCATGAAATTGTTTTTCAGTTTACTCCAGACAAGTCCGGGATTGATAATTTGAGGGCCAGAGTTCTGAAAGCAGGAGATGAAAAATACCCTTTGATAGCACTTGGTGGCGGTGTGGTAATAGATCTCTGTAAATACATAGCCAGCGAGTTAGACCGCCATCTTATAGTGATCCCAACACTTCTATCAAGCGATGCGATTGCTTCAGGCTATTCAGTGATATGGAACGAAACAACAAACAGGGCTGTAAGAACAAAATCACCAAACATGATTATTGGGGATTATGATATTCTCAAACGGCAACCCAAGAAGTACATTTCAGCTGGAATTGGAGACATGCTTTCTAAGGTTTCGGCACTCTTCGACTGGAGGTTATCATTCTGGATGGGGGGAGAATCCTATAATGATTTTGCAATGACAGTGGCCAGGTCCACCACTGAGCTATTACAGAGAAGGATAATTGATGTATCGAAGATGAACTACATCGGAATTGAAACACTGTTTCTCTCTGAAGTTACAGACGGATACCTCATGGAGCTGGCTGGGTCTACAAGAGTTGCGGCTGGCAGCGAACATCTTTTTACTTTTGCATTGGAATCGCTTGAACCGGGAGGGCTTCATGGTCTATACTGTGGCCTTGGTACAATCATGATGTCATATCTTCAGTCCAGAGAAAATCTCGATATCCGAGGTTATCTTCAGGCGGGAGGATTGCCAACTAACATACAGGAAGCTGGGATAAGCAGGGAAAATATAATTCGTGCACTTACAGTGGCACACAAAATGAGACCATGGTACACAATTCTTGGAGTTAATGGCTTAAGTGAAGGTTCTGCAGAAAGACTTGCAAGGTATACCCAGATTATAGAATGAAAAAATATTGGGGATTGTTTCACGCAGAAAGCTGATATTTAAGCAACTCTGATGCGTTGGACATTTTGGCTGAGAGTACCTCAACCTTTCTGGCGATTCTTTCATTTATCTTCTCTGGTATAGAGATTCTTGGGAAGCCGTCTGCTCTGAGTTTCTCAGAAACTGTTTGTACGTCGAATATGCTCACATGGTTCGTGAACTTCTTGATTTCCTGGAGCCCTATCTCAGATACCTTGCGCCTTGATCCGGAAACTTTTGCAGGTTTTATTATATAGCTGTAATGGGCTATATTCTTTGATTCAGCAAGTCTCAGGGTTTCCATATGAAGGGCCTGAATAAACTCATTACCGAATTCACTCACTAGGAGAATGGAGTTGGTTTTCTCCAGAGACTCAAAAATCTGCTTTGCCACAATTGAAACATTATCAGCAGTCTCGACATAATCAATGGAAACTGAAGCAGATTCGAGAGGGTTTGACCAGGACTCGTAATCCTCTATTTTTTTTCTGTATTCCAGCTCCTCCTTTGACATTATTGAGACATGCATATCTTCAGGACCTTCGATGACTATCTCACCTTCTTCCGTGTGAGAGGGTTTGATAAATGCTCTCTCATTTTTGAACTGGATTGATTTGTAAACTGTCTTTCGGACCTGTAGAGGCTTTATGTCCTTAAGTATTGAATATCCTGTCAGCCCAAAGCTCAATACCATATTGTCGTTTCTCTCCTGGAAGTATTTTCTTGCCAGCCCTCTGATCTTTCCATATATCTGACTTTCACCCATTATTTCCATATCTTCACCTGTTTCTCTCTACCCTTTTTTCCTTTCCATCTTCCGCGAGGTTCCTCTTCATATCTTCAAAGGCTTTCATTTCCTGCATGAGTTTTGAAAAACCTTCCATCTTTGTCTTAAGTATCCCGTTTACAACCCCGTCAACAAACGCCTTCTCCAAAATTTCTGAAATGGCATCGGTTTTGGATTTGAATATTCCATTTGAAACTGCAATATCTATGAGCTTCTCCAGATTCTCACTGAGTTCAACTGATTGCTTTTTCGAGCTCTCCACAATCACCCTAGAGCGTGAAATGTAGTCAAGTGCAGAGAATCTGATGAATTCAGAGCGACTTGGGAAACGCTCGTTTAACCTGAGAAACTCATCAATTTCATCTATCTCCTCCTGTGAAATGCGAAGTGTTATCTTTGTTTCAAGAGAGTCTTGTTTCAAATGCGTCTTAGTTTAATACGTTAGGAGATATTTAAATTTTCTTATTTGTATGTACATATTTCCAATGAAGTACATTCAAATATGTACAATATTAATACGTAATAATCCTGTATTTTATGGAATTTAATAGCATTGAAAAAAACTTGCTTGTTAGAATTGTTCTATTCATATGTACGCACTGTACATTTTAATGTATTTTACTCAATATTAATAATACATTATTTCGGAAACATTAAAGTTATTAGAGGACTGGTGATTTAGAAGAATGGACATTAATGATTATGAAAAATTACTTGCCAAGGCCGAGCCTGTATTGTCAGGCTCAAATAAGAACCAGGACAGGCTTCAGATTCCAGAACCTGATATAATATACGAGGGAAAAGTAACCATTATAAGAAATTTCATGGATATGGTCGAACTGATAAACAGAGACCCAAAGCACATCTCAAAATTTCTAATGACGGAATTTGGGATAGGAGTTAACATAAGCGGAAAGAGACTGATTATAAACAGGAAGATATCTGCGGATCAGATAAGCACAAAGATCAGACAGTATATGGATTCGTTTGTAATATGCTATGAATGCAACTCACCTGATACCGACATTCAGAAGATTGGCAGGACAAATGTGCTTGTCTGCAAGGCCTGTGGAGCTCAGCACCCCATTAGGATAGCTTCTGAGACTGCGCATGAGGATGAAAAGGTTGAAGAGGGAAAACTCTACACCGTTCAGATTTCCAGGATAGGTGCATCTGGGGAAGGCCGGGCGTTCTACAGAGGCTATAATATATTTGTACCAGGAGTAAAGAAGGGTGATGTTGTTAAGGTCAATATAAAGAAGATAAGAAACAACACCGCAATAGCTGAGGTTGTAGACAGATCAACCTGAAATCCTGATATAACCCTAACATGAAAGCGTGGACTACCAGTATAATAGTGGATACCAATGTACTCATTTATTCCATTAAGAACAGGATAGACATTGAAGAGATCCTGCTCAGAAAATTCAGGATAAAGTCCATAATTGTCCCGGACTGTGTTTTAAGGGAGCTTGAAGGTTTATCCTCTTCAGTTCCATTTGCCAGTGGAGCACTCAAGCTTGCCGGCAGATTTGACAGGACACCATCTGAAGGAACTGGGGACACCTGTATATTGAAACTGGCCATAGATAAAGGATTTCCAGTTCTTACCAACGATCTCGGCTTTCTCTCGATTCTAAAGAAGAATGGAGTGGGTTGCCTTACCGTAAAGAATAATAGAGATATTGTTCCCTGGTAGAGAGGTAAACAGGGATATGTTTTATTTTACCTAAGCATAACAGGTGAGATGCTCCGGACAGACGACGGCATTTATGTACTTCTAAAAGCCCTGAAAGCCATTGGGGGAAACAGCAATTCCATCGACATTTCTTCTTCAGATCTCGGAAAGGAATTGGGACTGAGCCAGCAATCTGCCTCAAGGCTGATAATTAAGGCTGTTAAAGATGGATACATTGAAAGAGGTATCAGCGGACGAAAGCAGAGAATAAACATAACGGAGAAGGGAATGGGAGTTCTGATGCAGGAATTTTCTGAGCTCTCTATCATGCTCAACCAGCAGGAGAAAGCAATAATCAGGGGATATACACAGAGTGGTCTGGGAGAGGGCAGGTATTATATTTCAAGAAAGCAGTACATAGTTCAGTTCAATGAAAAACTTGGATTTATACCATATCTTGGGACGCTCAACCTTAAGATAGACCCTGACTCTGAAGTTGCCCTGAGAAAACTCAGGAGCATGCCTGGAATCCACATAGACGGCTTCCGTACTGATGATAGAACCTTTGGTGCTGTAAAGGCATTTCATGCAAAAATAGATGGAATAGAGTCTGCCCTGATCTTCCCGGAGAGATCGGTTTACAGTGATGTCATTGAAATCATTTCCAGGGAATATCTAAGGGAGAGGCTCAACCTTAAGGACGGTTCCCTTGTAACGGTCGAGGTAAATCTTTCTGGAAACTGATTATCAGAAATCAACATCGATCTTTTTATCTCTGATTTCTGAAATAAGTTTGTCCCTGCGGTTCTCAACCTCTTCCTTTTTTAGGCCGCATTCGTAGAGTTCCTGATATATCTCGTAATTTTCATCAAGAGGGTCTTCACTCATCTTACCCTTGTAGATTCTGCTGAATCCACATGTTCTGTCCCCGTCGAAATCAAGCTTATAGAATGTCTCCACACTAACGTCAAATTCCTTCAGATATGTAATGTCATGATATGAGTCGTCCAACTGAATCAATCCTGGTATTGTATCATTGATTAATATATGAGCTCCATTCCTGTGTCCCATGGCTTCCTCAGTTCCACTATCTCAGTATTAATAATCTCTAGCCCACAATCCTCAATCCTCACCTTACCATCAGTTACTGTCCCAATTTTAAATATGGGGAAATCTTTGAATAGAGCGACAAGTTTTTCCTCCTTGTCCGGGCTGCATTCTATTGCCATCCTGCACCCTCCTTCTGAAAAGAGTTTTGCAATTGTCCTGAAGCCCCCCAGCTGGCTTATATCAGCATCGAAGCCAGTCATGGAGCCGAAGCCCATCTCACAAAGAGTCTGTATCAACCCCCCAGAACTTACATCATGGGATGATTCGATCAAACCTGAACTGACAGCCTCCAGGTATCTTGAAGAGAGGGTTTTCAGCTCTGAAACATCATACCATGGAAGGGTCCTGGATTCTATACCCTGGAACTTTAGAAGCTGGCTTCCTCCGAGATTTCCGTCTGGGGTTCCCAGGATGTATATTGAATTGCCTGGTTTTTTGAAATCTGTCGTTACTGCATTTGCGATATCATCCACTATCCCGACCATCATTATGGTGGGGGTCGGTTTAATATTAAGCCCGTTTGTTTCATTGTAAAGACTTACGTTTCCAGCTACAACTGGAAGGTTGAAACTGGAACAGAATTCCGATATTGAGGATGCCACCTGAATGAATGATCCCATGATTTCAGGGTTCTGAGGGTTGCCGAAGTTGAGGCAGTCAACGACGCTGTCAGGCCTTGCTCCCGTAACAAGAAGATTCATGAATGCCTCAAACATTGTTGCATAGGTACCTCCCACTGGATCTATGGCAACCATATCAAATTTGGAACCGGAGGTAAGGGCGAGACCCTTTCTGGATGTTCGGACTGGCCTGATCACGGCAGCGTCAGAATGAGTTTCATAATTTGGCATGCCGGAAATTGGCCTTATAATTGTGGAGCCCCTCACAGTGTGGTCATACTGCCTCAGAATGGCCTCTCGTGAACAACCATATGGGGACTTGAGGAATGATAAAATCAGATCCAGCATATTTTCCGGTTCAGTTGGGAGAACATAATCCCTTGATTTCTTTTCGGGCAAAGTATAGTTTCTGCAATAAACTGGGCCGGATGTAAGGAACTCTAAGTCGAGATCAAGAACGACCTCTCCCCCATATCGGATTACCAGATTCTTTCCCTCCACTACGGTTCCAATTATGGAATAACTTACATCCCATAGAGAGAAAATTTCACCAATACGGTCAAGGTTTGAAGGATTTACAGCAAGAAGCATCCTCTCCTGACTCTCACTGACCCATATCTCCCATGGCTCCAGGCCATCTTCCTTCAGTATAACCCTGTCAAGGTCTATTACAGCTGAAACGCCTCCCGAAAGGCACATTTCACCCACAGAACTTGAAAGCCCTCCACCACCAAGATCCTTCATTCCGCTTATAAGACCTGCTTCATTTGCCTCAAGTACCGCGTGTATCAGGGGTTCCTTCACTATAGGATTTCCCAATTGAACGACTCCCCTGTTAGAAGAGGACGAGTCCTTCATGTTTTCAGATGCAAAATTTACACCATGGATGCCATCCCTGCCAGTCCCCCCTCCGCATAAGATGAAAACGTCACCGACATTTGATGCTCTGCTCCTGGAAATCAGGTCCTTGCGTACAATGCCAACACATCCTGCATTGACAAGGGGATTCCTGTTGAATGTCCTGTCAAAGTCAACAGATCCTGAAACATTTGGAATTCCCACTCTGTTTCCGTAGTCCCTGATGCCACCAACTATATTCTCAAATATAAATCTCTGGCTAAGTGCACCTTGATCGTGCTTTTTCCATGTTTCTCCAAGGAAAATGGAATCTAGTAGAGCGACTGGCTGTGCACCCATGCACAATATATCCCGCAGGATTCCACCAACACCAGTGGCCGCCCCTCCATATGGTTCTATGGCACTGGG
>JAJZKL010000029.1 GCA_021804185.1 Thermoplasmata archaeon
CCGATGCTGTTGAATACATAATCATCTCTTGGAAGTTTGGACATTGGAATCGTGCTTCTTGTATTTACAGCTGCAAGCGCCATTTCTCTGCTCTTCGTTATATATGTAAGTTCCAGGAGCATTGGAAAACGGCTTTCCATGATGAAACCGCAGAATATGGATTACCTGATCGGAATAATACTTATTTTTACGGCATTGTTCCTCATCATATTACCAAATGTATGATCTTTCAATACAATTTTTCCTGCGCCGTCTCTGCAAATATTTTTTTGTAGGTCTCCCAGTGTGTTCTCACGATTGAGCTTATGTCAATTTTATCCTTAATGGAACGCCTGAGAAACTCTATTGTCCTCGGATCGGATGGATATCCGGAACCTATGCCTGCAAACCTTTTGCTGATCCTGTCCATTTCACCGTCTCTTATGACCTTTGAGACAACCGAGGCCGCGGAAACGGCCGGATATATGCTGTCTGCCCTATGCTTGCACATTACATCCTTCCCGCTCCCTTCAGACAGTTTCATTGTACACCTCTCCTCAAGAACGTCGAATGAATCCACGATGCAGGGAGCCTTTGCGTGGTTGAGAAGTTCTATTGCATAAATGAATTCTATCTCGTTCAGCGTCATATGTTCCATCATCTCATTTATCTTCAGGCTGTCTATGATTATGTATTCAACAGCATCGGCAGTTTTCATTATTTTTTCATATGCTATATTCCTTGCCGACCTGCTCATTGTCTTGGAGTCCTTTGCGCCAGTGTTCCTTATTTTATCAGTGTCCCCACACACTATTGTCATTACCATCGGCCCAAGCACAGGACCTCTTCCAGCTTCGTCTATGCCACACTGTTTTCCCCCTATTCCAATATCTCTCATTAAGGCTAACGAATAAATACGATTCAATAATTCTACTTTGGCATGGCATTCAATATACTGGATCAAACACATAACGAGTTTATCAACCATACAAGAGAGCGCGTAAACAAGGAACTTACTTCCTTTTTTGAACAGACAATCAGTGAAATGAAGGATCCCAGCATAAAGCACATTGTTGAACAGATATCTGAGTTTACCATAAGGGGAGGGAAGAGGATAAGGCCGATACTTATTGTCTGCGGCCATGATCTTTTCGCAAAACCCAACCCGGAGATATACAAAGCAGCCATTAGCATAGAACTTACCCAGACCTTCTTTCTTATACATGACAATATTATGGACCAGAGCGATTTGAGGAGAGGATATCCATCATTTCACAAGATGTCAGAGAAAGACTTTGAGAGAATGAGGGAACCTAGAAGAATGGGAGAAACCATCGGAATTGTTGCAGGGGACCTGTCAATGACATATGCCTATGAAAGCCTTATGAGAGCTTCATTTCCAGCAAATCTTCTTAACCGGGCAATTTCACAACTCATATCTATCACAAAAACTACAGGTTACGGGGAAGGGCTGGATATGCTCACGACCGCCGGCCTTAAGCTGCGGATGAATGACCTCATCAGGCTTCACCTCTGGAAAACCGCCAAGTATACCATAGAAGGGCCGCTGCTTCTTGGCGCATCCCTTTCCGGATATTCAGGGTCCGTGAATGCCCTGAGGGCATACGGAAATCTTGCTGGACTGGCATTCCAGCTCCACGATGATATTATAGGGCTGTACGGGACTGAAGAGGAGATAGGGAAGTCCCCAAAGAGCGATCTCAATGAGGGGAAGCAGACCCTGCTCATAATAAAGGCGCTGGAAAGATGCTCAAAAGACGAAAGAAAGGTTCTTACGGAAATACTTGAGAAGGGATCAGTTACGGATGACGAACTGCAGGTAGCCAGGGACATAGTGAGGGATACCGGTTCACTTCAGTATTCCAAGCATCTTATAGGCTGTTTTGTTGAGAGGGCAAAGGAATACATTATG
The DNA here is from genome assembly GCA_021804185.1 of Thermoplasmata archaeon. Next base: position 1,913 of record JAJZKL010000029.1, read on the forward strand.
AAGGTTGATGGAGACAGGGATGTGAAAATCTTCCTTCACTGGCTGGCTGATTACCTGGTAAAAAGAACGTATTAGGATTTTATAACTCCATATTAAAGAGTGCTACGGAGTATGTTACACGCAGATAAAACTGCGAACACTATCTGCAGGATATTAAGATTATTATCCACCATGAAACTGTATTTTCCGTTATATTCTTGGCCTGTATTTTCCGTACATATCCCTGAGAGTTGAACTGTCTATGTGGGTATATATCTGTGTTGTAGCTATACTTGAATGCCCAAGCATCTGCTGAATGAACCTTATGTCCCCGCCATTCCTGAGAACCATGGTCGCAAATGTGTGGCGCAGTGTATGAGGAGTTACTTTCCTTTCTATTCCCGCATCTTTCGCGGATTTCCTGACGATCCTCTCTATGGTTGTTGGATGTATTCCTGCACCTGTTTTCGTTCCAAAGAAATATTCAGAATATTCATTGTTTGATATCTTTAATGCGGAGTACTGGCCCAGTACAGTGGAGCATTCTTCGGGGATCAAAACAATCCTGTCCTTGTCGCCCTTCCCTGATCTTATCCTGATCAATCCCTCTCTCAGGTCAATGTCTTCAGTCTTGAGGGAGCATAATTCCCCTACCCTTATGCCTGTGTACAGTAGAATAAGGATGATGCTCCTTTTCCTTATGTCATGCTTGGTTGAAAGCAGCAGAGCTTCCGCCTCAGCCTGGCTTAGGTATACAGGCATCTTTTCAGATCTTCTTGGGGCTACGAGGTTTTCAGGCGGCCTGAGATTCCTGGATCTGTAAAGCTGCTTAACTGCTTTAATGGCAAGATATTGCGATGCCTTGGAATAATTTTTTTCAGTAGCGAGGTAAAGCTTGAATTTTTCTATGTCTTCTTCGTTACACAGGCTCAACTCCTTCGCCGTGAACATGAGAAATATCCTTGATAGAAAACAATATTCTTTCACCGTGTATGGGCTACGCCTTTCCCCTATCATTGATCTCCTGAATTTTTCAACCTGTTCCTGGATTGCCTGATTTGAGGAGTCTTCCACGCCTAACCAGCGTTATAATTTTTAAATACTTTTCCGTTTTTCAAAGGTTTATTTTGGGATCACTGTTTTCTGCCAGCCTTCTCGTAAACATGGAACTTAATAATGTGTACATGACTGCAACCACAGCCGTGCCAGACGCAATGTATAACCAGTATGTGCCTGGAACGTCCTGAAGATAGAAAAGCAGGAACAGGCCAATTATGGCGCCGGCAAATCCGCCAAAACTCGTATAGAGGTTGTAAACCCCTACGTATGATCCACGCATGTTTTCAGGAGCTAATGTGGTGATAATGCTCTGGGTGGTTGGAGAAAGGAGATCCTCACCGAATGTTGAAACCGTCATGAATGCGACAAGTATAAGAAAAACTGGAGACGATGTCAGTATGAGAAATGATATGGCGTAAAATAATGTTCCAACGCCGCGCCACATCATGGGATTTCCTACCTTTGTCATCAGGCGAAGGAAGGGAAATTGGAGTACTACAACCAGCGCTCCATTGAGTGCCCATACATATCCAAGGTAGGAGTATGGCAGGCTCTCTATGACTATTGTATATACTGTGAATGTAGATCCGCGCTGCCTCATGAAGACACCGAGAACTATACCAATAAGTATGAAAAATATGAAGAATCTGTCTTTCCTGTAGGTTTTTCCAAGATCCCCCTTTTTCAGTGGTACATGTTCTGATGGAACGTAACTTTCCCGGAAGAGGTAGAAAAGCATGAAAATTTCAACCACAGTCACAATAGCAGAAACCAGGAAAATATACTGGAACCCACGGTATGCAAGATAGGCACCCATAAGAGGGCCGACAGCAATCCCTAGATTGGCCATTACCCTCATTACCGTGTACCCGGAAAGGCGATCACTAATTGAAGTGACGTCGGCTACTGCAGCCTGTACGGCTGGATACTGAATTGAGTTGATGATGATTGTACCGTACCATGATCCAAGGAGAAGCAGGAAATAATCAGGTACGGCAATTGCATAGAATATAAGAATGTAAAACACCACAGCCGGGATTTGTGAATAAACTAGGATTAACCTCCTCCCAACACGATCCGTAAGTATCCCGGAATAGTATTGAATTAGTGCCATAATCAAAGTCGCCGAGCCAAGGAAAATACCTGTGTCAATAAAATCAACATGATAAACTATGATGAACACAAGAGGCACGAATATAAAGCTAGACCCTCTTCCAAAGGCTCTTATAAACCTGGTAGCACTCAATATCCAGATTCTTCTGTCCAGCCCTCTTATCCTGTATTTATATGGTGATTCACTCGTTCTCCTTTAGTACATATCTGGTAATTAAGATAATGTAACCTTATCCCTGCAACGTTCTGATGTGATTTCTTTTCCAGTTAAAACAGGAATCTGGTTCCTCTCACTCCTATACTGAAGCTCTTTAATTGCAGTATCAAGATTCCGAAATATCTCCCATGCTTTTAGCAACCCATGTTTCAGTTCCATGTTGAATTGGAAGAATGTATCAGGTTGTGGTAATCACATAAACCATTTATAGTCCACCGTTTTGCAACTGTGCATTTCAAGCAACACATTATGCCTGTGAAAAATGTTTCAATTTCCTTAACGGAAAATGTATGAAAAATCCTATTACCAGTATTTTATATGGTTCTGATATGGGGATGGGTTTGCTGCATCCAAGAAACATACTGAAGAAAATCCTCTCCACCAATGTTGGAAAATGGACACTAATGGGCGTGATCATTGGTATAGTGGCAGGAATAGGTGCCCTGATATTTTACGAAGCCATATCACTTGTCACCATTTACTTGTTCCAGAACCTTACAGGATTAAATCTCCCAAACCCAGGCACAAATCTCTCAGTATCATACACACTACCCGTAAATTACAGATATTACCTGATACCTGTTTCCACGGTTATAGGGGGGCTTATGGCAGGCTTCCTGATCTATCGGTTTGCTCCTGAGGCAGAGGGTCATGGGACTGACTCTGCGATTGATGCATTTCATAACAAAGGTGGATTCATAAGGAAGAGGGTGCCTGTTGTCAAGACCGTGGCCTCTGCCATAACCATAGGTTCTGGAGGCAGTGCTGGAAGGGAAGGGCCTACAGCGCAAATAGCTGCTGGTTTCGGTTCCATGATTGCAGATGTGTTTCACCTGAGTGAAAAGGACAGGCGCATTGCCATGGCCTCCGGAATAGGTGCCGGTATAGGCAGCATATTTCTAGCCCCGTTGGGTGGTGCCATACTCAGTACAGAGATATTATACAGGAGGGATTTTGAGGTTGAAGCCCTGATACCATCCATCATAGCTTCTGTTGTAGGATATTCCATTTTTGGTTATTTTTTTAGTTACAGACCATTATTCACCATAGCCCCGGGAGTTTCCATTGGCTTTACACACCCCCTCGCGCTTCTTGCGTATGTCATGATAGGCCTGGTGGTTGGGGTAGCTGGCATATTTTTTGTAAAGTCATTTTATGGAATACAGGGATTTTTTGCAAAAAGGAAGAGAATTCCAAAGATGTTGAAGCCCGCCATAGGCGGATTGATAATGGGGATAATTGCAATAAAATTCCCTGAGGTTCTAGGCCTAGGCTATGGGTTTGTGCAGATTATTCTTGAAAGCACAGGACCATCTTCCATAGCCCTGTTCTCGGGGTTCTGGTTCTATGCATTCCTTTTTTTCATTATTCTTTTCGTGGCAAAGATCGTTGCAACGTCCCTTACCGTAGGATCAGGGGGATCAGGGGGTGTTTTCGCCCCCGGAATTGTTTCAGGGGCCTTCCTGGGGCTTGCCCTTTACATACCGTTCCATGTCCTTTTTCCCTTTCTCAATCCCGATGAGTTCATCATTGTTTCCATGATAGCTTTCTTTGGTGGCGTATCAAAGGCACCCATAGCCGTAATAATAATGGGAACGGAAATGACTGGAAGTTATTCCCTGTTCATTCCACTGATGCTTGCTACAACAATAAGTTACTTTGTCTCTGGTACAAAATACTCCATATACAGATCGCAGGTCACCTCAAGATCCGATTCCCCTGCACACTCCTATGAATACCAGAAACCAGTAATGGACAATATTTCTGCCTTCGACGCTATGAAAAGGGATTTCTACAGCATAGACATAAATGCTACCGTTAAGGAGGCATTCAACAAAGTGAGGGTAAGAGTTACAAAGACCCTCATGGTTCTTGATCATGATCTTCTTGCAGGATATATTTCCATAGAAAACTTGAATTCAACAACCGACCTCAATGCTCCTGTTTCCACCATAATGATCACCGACGTCCCGTCCATAAGGAGGGATGATACAATTCATACGGCCATGAATAAACTTGCCAATGAACCAACGGGTAAACTTGCAGTGGTTGAGATAGATAACCCGAGAAAGATACTCGGCACAATTACATTCAATGAAATCGCGGACGCTTATAACAAAGAGATAAGGAGGATAAAAAGCAAGCAAACATAGTGCCCTGTGTCTTGTGTAACCAAGGATGCCTTTCATCAGCTGTGCTTGCATTCATAATACAGTAATGGCCATCTCTTTTCAGGCTCGCCGGAAATACCGCCTTTAAAACAACAATGAGAAGTCTGCTTGTTCAGTTCACCGGCCTAATGGTTTCCAGATCGATAAATTCCTTGTCCTTTAAGGCTTTGCTTACCTTTTGGAATGCTTTCTGTTCTCCTGGCAATTGAATGTTCATTGCATATGTGAAATAGTGTTTCAGTGAATTCAGGACCAGTGTTGTGCTAATGCATGATGCATTCTCGGTGCCCTTGAAAGCCAACATCAGGTTTGCAGCCTCATGCTTTCCCTCTGAGAGTGGAGGCTGGACGTACTCCATTTTCACTCTCTTGAAGCCCATGGCTCCCCAGAATGGAATGCTGGTGTATTTGGAAGACGTTTCTATTTTTTCAACCTCTATGAATATTCCTTTAATGCCCTGGTGTTTCTGTAATAGCAATCCCTCAAATTTTTTCACGAGTTTCTTTCCCAATCCTGTCCCCCTTTTGCTGGGTTTCACGCCAATAAATTCGATAAAGGCTGTTCGCGGATTTTCGTAGTAATCACCTATCAGGAAGCCACATATTTCTCCGGCAATAAGATAAAGATACACATAATACTCGTTGTTTCCGTAAAACCCACTATTCTTCAGTTCCAGATACTTTCGTATGTTCTCCCTGGTTTCTGACTCGTCTTCGTCAGGAAAAAGTTCTCTGTAAAGAATGTAAAAATCCTCAAATAGATCGAACCTTTGTTCTATCTCCACAAACTCTTCCGTTGCCAATAAAGACTCATAGGTAATGTCTATAAAATTTTTATAATAACTGGGCTTTGCATATAATGGTCCTGTTTAAAGAAATCCTGTCTCCATATGATGAATATTTCAAGGATGCGATCAACATATACAATGAAGCCTTTGAATCCACGCCTGACATATACCTGGATCCAAAGGTTTTTAGCGAATCTTCTGGTAGGGTTGGTAAGGACGTTATCTGGCATCTTTGTGTACTTACAGACGGAAAGGCTGTAGCCATGACGGCTTTTGGTACATGTATTTACGGTGGCTTTGGAGGGTATATTGCTGTCAAGGAGGGTTATAGGCACCATGGGTACGGAACTATGGTGCTTGAGATGATGAAAGACAAGATACTGAAAGATTCTCATCATAGGAATTGGAATGTCCAATTCCTTTTCGCAGAGTATGAGGAGAAAAATAAGGGTCTGTGGGAATCCAAAGGATTTTTCACGCTGCCTATTGAATATTTCCAGCCTCCTCTTGCTGATGTTGAAAAATGGATTCCCATGAGTTTAGGCGTGGTTTCACTTTCCGGGAAAGATATGATCCTGGGCAGTGAGATATTCAATTTCATAAGATTGCTTTACTCAAAAATATACTATGTTAGAAATTATTCGATACAAGAGCATTATATAGCTTTAAAAAAGGATTGTGAAAAACTAAGTTTTAATTTTAACACACACCCTCAAAACCCATAACGTTTCATCTTTACGTTCATGTACAGAATGTCTTTCTCTCGCTGAAA
>JAJZKL010000030.1 GCA_021804185.1 Thermoplasmata archaeon
ATACTCGAGGAGGTTGAGAAACTGCAAAAACAATAAGAAATATTGCCCTATAATATTCCCGGATGGATGACGTCATCTGTCTCTTGCCATTGAATTTCATTATATAATAACTTTCATCTGCTGCCCATTAAATGGCTGATAAACCTTTGAGCTGCAAGAGACCTGTGAGAAATGGATGATTTGGTTTCAATATCCATCTCTGCCAGTGTTATGCTTTGCCCATCAGGTATGAAAATAGGATCATACCCGAAGCCGCCCTTTCCCCTGATCTCTTTCGAGATCGAGCCTCTCAGCGTGCCATCAAACTGAAAGAATTCGTGCCCGTCGAAGTATGTAATCACAGTGAGGAAACGGCATGATCTGTCCAGCCCTTGAATCAGTTTCAGTATGCCAGTGTTTCCTATTGTCCCCGCAACATAGGATGAATAAGGGCCCGGAAAGCCATTCAATGCATCTATGTAGAGCCCGGTATCTTCTAGGAAAAATCTACCATTTATTACAGGAGTGATCTTTCTTGCACTGTCCAAAGAGATTTCTTCAGTGCCCTCGCCCTGTATCTCCTCATATTTTCTCCTGATCCATTCAAGATTTATCCCTGAATTCCTGAAGATCTCCTGCAATTCCAGGAATTTGTGCTCATTACTGGTTACAAATTTAATATTACCTTTAGTAGGGTGATCAGACATATCTTCTTCTGGATTCAATCTTCTCAACCTCCTCGAGTATTTTTACATGGTTGACATTGTTGTTTGAATATGAAAGATAAAAAGCAGAAAATAGCTCACCTGCATCGGAGTGCAGTGATTTGAGCGATTCCCTGAAGAGGAATAGGTCTGCGGCCATGTCATTCAACGTACTGTCAGATTTTCCGAAACTGCAGTCTATGAAATAGGGCATATTTTTTACACCAACCATTACGTTGGAAGTGGTCAGGTCACCATGAGATACTCCCTTCAGGTGATATAGTGCTACATATTTTCCGAGGTCCCTCATTAAGGAAATGTTGAGCTCCCTGGAATTGTTTCTGAGAAATTCTGCAAGTGTAATTCCCGGGATCATCCCAAGTGTAGTGACGGGACCATGTGGATTAAAATCATAAATTATAGGGACGCTGCATCCTGATTCTGCTATCCCTGCCATGACTATTATCTCGTTCCTTGCCCTGCTATTTCTAAGGGCAAGATCAAGGTCCCTGTTTCTGTAGTGCTTCCTGATTCTCTCCTTCAGCACCACGCTTCTGCCATGAAAATCGGATCTGATAATTCTGGATTCTGCGCCCTTGAGTTGCTCCGGCTTGACTGGCTCATCCTCAATCCATGGAATATCAATTTCATCTATCCTGAATCTCTGGTTCACAGTTGTCTCAGATATGGTCTGTCTTGCGCCGCTTTCATACATAAGCAAACCGGCCTGGGCTATCATTGCTCCGTTGTCCATGCAGTATTCGATATCTGTTGGAAGAAATTTAGCACCTGTCTCTTCAGCAAACCGGTTCAGCATTTTCCTGAGCCGCTGATTCCTTGCCACACCCCCAGCCAGAAGTATTTCCTTTTTTCCTGTTTGGTACATGGCCCTTTCCAGCACCTCAACCAGCATGGAAAAAGAGTATTCCTGAACGCTATAGCAGATATCTTCCAGCTGTTTTCCCTCCGAAATGTATTTCTTGGCAGCAGTAAGCATTCCGGAGAATGATACATCCATTCCCTTTACAGAATATGGAAGGTCAAGGAGTGTTGTCCCGAGATTTGCATACTGTTCAATCTTTGGGCCTCCAGGGAATGGCAATCCCATATCCCTTCCCAGTTTGTCTAGAAGGTTTCCAAGCCCTATATCCATGGTCTCTCCAAGGACCCTGTATCTGCCAGCGATATGAGCGATAACCTGTGTGTTTCCACCGGATACGTAAAGCATAATTGGATTTCTTGAACCAGTTAATCTCCGTCCAATTTCTACATGCCCCAGCGGGTGGTTCACCCCTATAATTGGTATATCGGATCTAAGGGCAAGGGTTCTAGCTGCTGTGGCTGTAACCCTGAGGCAAGGCCCAAGCCCTGGCCCCATAGAAAAGGCCACGAGATCCACATCCTTCATGGTCAAGCCCGCTTTAGCCAGTGCTTCCCTTATAACTGGAATGATATGTTCTGAGTGGTGAAGTGCAGCATCCCTGGGATGAATTCCGCCGCTTTCAACGTCTATTGTGTGTGAACAGTTACTGTATATGCGTTCACTATCAATGATCCCACAGCTGACAGTGTGTGCAGTACCCTCAATTCCCAGAACTATCATCTGCTGCCACCATGATAACCTATGACCTTAAAATCTCTCCACTTTCCAGATTTATTGAAAGCTTATTAAAGGCATTATAAATATAACTGGGAAAAAATGCAAAGAATAAATGGTGGCATACTTTCCCTTGCGCTTCTCATATCCAGCATTCTCATCGTGCTGAACGCGGTGGTAAGCCTGATTCTTGGGGTAATTACCTCTTCATATGCAACAGGCATAATCAATATTTTAGAAACAGTGATCATTATCAGGATAATAATATCCCTTGTATTTTCCGCAATTGGCCTTTTCATCGGCTACATGATTTTCCGCTATTCTATTTCATTGAGGACGAATTTTTCAAGCATAAACTGGGTCACTCTCATAATTCTCTCAATTGTTTCATTCATTTTCGACAGTGGATATGTAATAGGGGCGCTGCTTGCACTTGGTGTTGGGATTGTAGGATACATGATGCAGAACAACATCTTTGATTTCAACAACCTTTACTCAGGGGCTCTGGGAACCAGAATTTGCCCGAGATGCGGATATGTAAACAGAGGAAATGCCAATTTCTGTTCCTCATGCGGTGAACCATTCATCAAACACTGAATCAGTTGCAAATGTCAAGCTGATGGACAAAGTCCACAAACCTCTGCAAATTTATTAATGAGTTATGGATTACCAATGACCTTGCCACAGTAGTTGGCTTCTCTAAGAGGGTAAAATATGGCGAATTCGGTTGCAATAATCGCAGATTCAAAATCAGGAAAGACATATAAAAAGGAGATATCACCTGAAAGTCTCAGTTCGCTTTCCGGCAGGAAGGTTGGAGATGAGGTGGACGGAGTTTTCTTTGAGCTTCCGGGATACAAACTCAAGATAACAGGCGGAAGCACAAATGACGGGTTTCCTATGAAAAAGGACCTTCAGATATCCGGAAAGAAGAGGATACTCAGGACCTTCGATACCGGAAAGAAAGCTAAGAACGGCTACAGAAAGCGTGTTACATTCAGGGGTGCTATTATAGGTCCCGACATTGCACAGCTGAACCTAAAGGTAATGCAGTACGGGCCAACATCTCTAGAAGAAAGCTCAGGAAAGCAGGAGTAGAATGAGCAAAAAACCCCAGCTTCCACAGCCCACTGTCAATATTGGCATGGTGGGGCATGTGGATCATGGAAAAAGCACACTCACAAAAGCGCTTACCGGAACGAAGACCGATATTCATTCGGAGGAAATTAAGCGTGGAATATCCATAAAGCTGGGCTATGCCGAAACACCTGTGTATGTGTGCGATGGCCCTGATGGAAAGGTCTATTCGCGTGAAAAAACAGACGAGAGTTGCCAGCTAACCAGAGTCATATCTTTTGTAGATGCCCCTGGGCATGAAACCCTGATGGCTACCATGCTTTCAGGTTCATCAATTATGAACGGGGCCCTTCTTGTGGTAGCGGCAAATGAAAAGTGCCCGCAGCCGCAGACCAGGGAACACCTGATTGCTTTGGAAATAATGGGCATCAAGAACATTATAGTGGTACAAAACAAGATCGATCTTGTCACCAGGGAAAGGGCACTGGAAAGTTACAAAGAGATTAAAAACTTCCTGAAGGGAAGTATAGCGGAAAACTCACCGGTGATACCTGTGAGTGCCTACCACAACACAAACATTTCCGCACTCTTCAAGGCAATAGAAGAGATTATACCTTCCCCTTCACAACAGGAGGGAAAAGACCCCCTGATGTATATTGCAAGATCATTTGACGTAAACAGGCCAGGTGCCAGTTTGAAGGACCTGAAGGGAGGAGTTCTCGGCGGATCGCTAATTCAGGGAGAACTAAAGGTGGGAGATGAAATAGAGATATCTCCAGGTCTGCAGATGTCACGTGGAGGAAAGCAGACATGGGAGGACGTCATCACGACCATCACTGGGTTGAGGGCGGGCGAAAACTCCTATGAAATTCTGAAACCTGGTGGTTTGGCAGCCGTTGGAACACTTCTTGATCCATACCTCACAAAAGGGGACTCTTTCACCGGAAGGGTACTTGGGAGTGTCGGAAGGGTTCCACCTACAATATTCAGCTTGTCGCTGGAAACACACCTGTTGAAGAGAGTTGTAGGTTTTCAGGAGGAACAGAAGGTGGAATCAATAAAAAACAGGGAATCTCTCATGCTTACTGTAGGTACCGCCAATACAGTGGGAGCAGTAACAAACACTAAGGGCGGCAGGATAGAGTTATCCTTAAAATACCCGGTCTCGGCCTATGAGGGGGAGAGAGTCGCCATAGGACGAAGGATATCAAACCGGTGGAGACTGATCGGGTATGGAAACATACTTGTAATTCATTGATCCCTATTCGATTTAAGAAAATAAACGCATTTCACATTCACGGGGCAATTGCCGCAATCCGGTTTTGTTTTGCAGTAGTCCTTACCCAGAAACACTATCATCCCATGGAGATTTTTCAGGGTTTCAGTGTCCTTTCCAATACTGCCATATACGAGATCCTTTGCTTCATCGATATTCAAGTCTCCGAGTCCTGTTCTGCTAAATATCCTTAAGGTGTATTTGTCCACAACGAAAACAGGGAAATCCAGGGCATAATTAAGGATGGAATCGCAGGTCTCCCTTCCTATTCCCTTAAGTGACATGAGAAAATTTTCTGCTTCTTCCAACCCAGCCAGCCTCATTTTGGAAAGTGAGCCATATTTCTCCAGTATTTCCTTTGAAATCGAAAAAAGGCGCATGCCTTTCTGATTGTAATATCCCGAGCTTCTTATTAGGGGTGCAATCCTTCCTGGACCAGATTTCGCGATTGCAGAAAGTGATAGCATTCCATTCATTTTCAGCATATTTATGGCCTTTTCAACATTTGACCATGATGTGTTCTGTGTGAGAATTGCTCCGATAAGTATCTCTTCATCAGAATCTCCTGGCCACCACCCAACGTCACCATATTTATTCAGAAGGATTTGATGAAGCTCAGAGATATCCATAATATCTGCAATTAAGGTCCAGTTAAAAAAATGTCTACTGGAATAATACGGAAAAAAGGATTATAATTCATACAGTGATACTGGTACATGAGTGAGTTCGATGCCATCGTTGTGGGTGGCGGACCTGCCGGTTCTTCTGCAGCTATGAGGCTGGCATCTGCTGGGCACAATGTTTTACTGGTTGAAAAAGCAGACCCGCCAGGAAGCAAGAATGTTTCAGGCGGGGTTCTCTGGGGGAACGACCTGGAAGCCGTCATACCTGACTGGCAGAAGACAGCTCCTGTGGAGAGATACGTCAAAGCGAAGGGTGTGGGATTTCTTACTAAGGATTCCAACATTGGTCTGGAGTTCAGGTCAAGCCTCTTCGACAAAAACAGGGCAGGGCATATGGTTCTTCGTGCCAAACTGGATCAATGGCTTGTTAAGAAGGCAAAGGACATGGGGGCAATGGTCGCTTCAGGAATTACAGTGGACAGGGTTGCCTTCGATAAGGGAAAGGCCATAGGGGTGGAGCAGGATGGCGATCTGATAACATCAGACTGCGTTATCCTGGCAGAAGGTGCAAATCCGAGAGTTGCCATTGATTCTGGCCTCAGAGAGCCCCTAAACGACAAGGATGTTGCCATTGGCGTCAAAGAGGTAATCAAACTGTCCGAGAAGACTGTCAACGAAAGATTCAACCTCAGAGATAAAGAGGGTTTTGCAGGAGAATACGTGCTTGGATTCCTTCCTGACCAGGTTGAGGCAGGAGGATTCCTGTACACCAATAAGGAGACCATTTCCGCGGGTGTTGTCATCTCCATGAAGCATCTAAGGGAGAATGACAGAACATACTCCTTTGACATAATTGAGCAGTTCCTTGAACATCCAGCTATTGCTCCTCTAGTGGATGGGGGTTCTGTTGAAGAATACAGTGCTCACATGGTACAGGAAGGGGGAATTGAGAGAGTTCCCAAGCTCTTTGGAAATGGATACATGATTGCAGGTGATGCAGCAGGTTTCTCATTCAGCAATGGACTGGTCCTCCAGGGAATGAATTATGCTATCGCATCCGGAATTGCGGCTGCGGACACATTAATTGAGGCAAAGAAGGGAAATGGAGTCAGTGAAGAGTCCCTGGCTGGATACAGGAAAAGGTTACTGGATTCCTACGTTCTGAAGGACCTTTACAATTTCAGGGGAATTGATGAGGTAACTTGGGGCAAACTCCCGCACAGGGCCATTCCCAATGCCCTGGAACACATTATGAAAGGCCTTTTCATTGAGCAGGGTGTTCCAAAGAAGCATCTATACCAGTTGATGACAGAAGCTCTTGGGGAATCTGGAATCAGAACTTCAGATGCTGTGCTTGAAGGATACAGAATGTTGAGGAGGATGTAATATGAAACTGGAAGATAGACTGGCACTATTGAATTATAAGATTGACAGAACTTATGCCCACATAACGGTAAAACCTGACATATGTGAGACATGCCCGGATCATTTCTGCACATTCTCATGCCCCGCCAAATGCTACACTCTTATTGACGGGAAACTGAACTTCAAGTACGAGGACTGTGTTGAATGTGGAACCTGTGTTGTTGCATGTGCCCATGGTAGTGTTTCATGGACGAACAGCAAAGGTGCTCATGGCGTGAAGTATAAGTACGGGTGATAGAGCTGGCATTACATCTTGTAGTTCTGATAAAGGTTGTCCCTGACGGGAAGGAAGTTTTTGTCGATCCAGTAACGTTCACGCTGAACAGATCAATGGCAACAAACATCATTAATCCGGCTGATGAGAATGCACTGGAGGCTGCTTTGCAGATCAAAGACCAGACGGACGCAAAGGTCACTGTAATGACCATGGCTCCACCTTTTGCGGAACCATTCCTGATGGAATGCATGTCCAGAGGTGCTGATGAAGCAGTCCTGATTAGCGATCGTGCGGTTGCCGGGTCTGATACCTATCCAACAAGCCTGACAGTGGCCGCTGCCATAAAGAAGATGGGGGATGTCGATATTGTTTTTGCAGGTGAGAAAACATCCGATTCGAGTACAGGGCATGTTGGGCCAGGAGTGGCAGAATTCATTGGGGCAGAACTGGCTTCCTACTCAAGGAAGGTTACATATGAGAATGGTTATGTCACAGCAGAAAGGGAACTGGAAAACGGTATTGAAGAGGTCAGAATCCCAACTCCCGCCGTTGTTACAATACTTACGGATTCAAACGACCCGAGAAGGGCAACCCTCAGGAAAAAGATTGACGCAATGAAAAGGGGGATTATCACGTGGTCACTTGCCGATATCAACATACCAGCTGACTGGGTTGGCCTGAGGTCTTCACCTACAGTCGTTAAGAAAATGCTTCCATTCCCGAGGAAGGACAGAAAGGGAGAGAAGATAGAGAAGGAGAAAATCCCTGAGCTAATAGATAACCTGGTAAAATCAGGTGTTATAAGAGTGGAGGCTGAATGAAATGGCTGAGATGAAAAAGGCGGAGCCACCGAAAGATGTTTCACAGTACAAAGGGATAATGGTATATCTGGACTCATTTGACGGCAAGCTTACAAGGGCCGCACATGAGATGATAGGTGTGGGCCGAAAGATGGCCGATAAGGTAAAGGAACACTGCATAGGAGTTGTTATTGGGGATAAGGTGGATTCCATGGCAGATGATGCAGGGAAATATGGGTGCGATGAAGTCTACGGATTTGAATCACATGACCTTTCCATGTACAGATCAGGCCTG
>JAJZKL010000031.1 GCA_021804185.1 Thermoplasmata archaeon
GAGAAGGGGCTGAGTCTTCAGAATCGAAGCATGAGTCAGGAAGAAGCATTCGAAGCTGCAGAGCACCTTATAAACTTCTTTGGCTACAACGATCGGGTTATAGACAACATGCTTGAGCCTGAAGACAGGGATGCATTCTACACAATGGAGGATATTGGAGTTCTTCAGACAGAGCGTGAGGAAACAACCCTTTATGATGGCAGAGAATGGAGGATTCATTACTGGATTCTCAACGTAAGTAGAATAATAGACCTGTCAAAGATTAAAACAGTAGAGACGCGAGTTGAGAAGAACGAGGCTTTCCAGATTTATGAGGATATTCCGGACGAATACTGGAAGATGAATTAGGTGTTGCCTTGCATATTGCGATTCTCGACCGTGAAAAATGCCATCCAAAGAAATGTAACCATGAGTGCCAGTATTTTTGCCCACCAGTAAGAAGCGGTACTCCCACCATTGAGTTTCCTGACGAGGCTTCACGACCTGTAATAAACGAACCGCTTTGCATCGGTTGCGGAATATGTGTCCACAGATGCCCGTTTGGTGCCATAAAGATTGTTACAGTCCCTGACGAACTTGATCATGATTTAACGCACCAATACTCCCTGAACTCATTCAGACTCTATTCCCTCCCAGTCCTGAACCAGGGGAAGGTTACTGCCGTGCTTGGACAGAACGGCATGGGAAAGACTACCACCATGAAGATCATGGCCGGGCTGCTTACTCCGAATTTTGGGAATTACGACAACCCTGCCGAAAAGGAAGCTGTTGTGAAACGCTTTGCGAATTCCATAATGGGAGATTACTTCAGAGGGCTATATGACGGAACGAAGAAAACTGTACTGAAGGATCAGAACATTGACATGATACCTAGGGTTGTTGAAGGGACTATTGGTGAAGCACTAAAGAAGCGTGATCCACAGGGAATGCTTGACGAAATATCAGCCGAAATGGGGCTGGAGAACTCTCTCAGTAAGGAAGTTAAAAGCTGTTCCGGAGGAGAACTGCAAAGGTTTGCCGTTGCGGCCACCCTTCTCAGAGATGCTGATGTATATCTCTTTGACGAGATGTCGTCTTATCTGGATGTCTCTGAAAGAATAAGAATTTCGAAGATAATACAGAATCTTGCAAAAAGAAAGACTGTCATGGTTGTTGAGCATGATCTGGCACTCATGGACTGGATGGCTGACAGCGTTCATATCGTCTATGGCCAAACCGGAACTTATGGAATCATAAGTGAACAGAGAACCAGCAATAAAGCAATCAATTCCTTCCTGGAAGGATACTTGAGGGAGGAAAATGTGAGAATTAGATCCTACTCAATAGATTTCCAGCAGAAATCTGACAGGAGAACCTCCACGGGAATAGAGGTTGCCTCATGGTCTGAAATGGCTATCTCACTCGGAGATTTCAATCTAAAGTTAAATCAGGGACTCATTAGAAGCGGCGAAGTTATTGGAGTTCTGGGAAGGAACGCGCTGGGTAAATCCACATTTGCAAAGATACTGGCCGGGGTTGTTTCGCCAGATTCAGGAACTCTTTCCAGAACATTGAAGATTTCGTACAAGCCGCAGTACATATCTACTGACTACGATGGCACGGTATCAACACTGCTAATGCAGGCGTTGGGGGAGAATATGCAGAACACCATGGTAAAGAATGAAATTATCCATCCCCTGGAAATTGAGGAACTTTACGATCTTAATGTCCAGGATCTATCCGGGGGTGAACTTCAGAGAGTGTCTGTAGCCATGACTCTTTCGCAGGATGCTGACCTTTTCATACTTGACGAACCTTCTGCACACCTTGACAGTGCATACAGGATGTCCACAGCAAGAATCATAAAAAGAGTTATGGAGAACAACAGGAAAAGCGCATTTGTAATAGATCATGATGTGTATTTCATAGATCTGATCTCGGATGCCCTCATAGTGTTCGACGGCGAACCGGGTGTATCGGGAATATCCTACGGACCTCTTTCAATGAAGGACGGGATGAATCTCTTCCTTAAGGGAGCCGGAGTGACGTTCAGAAGGGATGCCCTTACAAAAAGGCCGAGAATAAACAAATCCGACAGCAGACTTGACAAGACCCAGAGAGAGAGCGGAAACTACTATTATTCTGAATGACCTTAACTGAAAGGCACTGATTGACTTGGAAATTATATATAGGGACGGCCTTGCAAGAATCGGGAAATTCGAAACTCCTCACGGTTCCATCGAGACACCGACAATTCTACCAGTAATTAACCCGAATATACCAACCCTCAGCATTGGTGAAATGGTTGCCCTTGGATCTCAGGGATTCATCACAAACAGCTACATAATAAGACGAACAGAAAAGCTGAGGGAGAAAGCCGAGAAGAACGGAGTTCATTCACTGATCGGGTATAATGGTCCCATAATGACGGACTCCGGGACATTCCAGAGTCATGTGTACTCTGATATTGAATTTTCCAATTCCGAGATAATTAATTTCCAGAGGAAAATAGGAAGTGACATCTCAACAATACTCGATATCTTCTCCGAACCTGATTTTTCTTATGAGAAGGCAAAAACGGCAGTGCTGGAAACCCATGCAAGAATGCAGGAGCTACCGAAAATCGATGATACCATTCTCGCAGGACCCATACAGGGATCAACATACGGAGACCTCAGGAAACTATCCGCGGAACTCATGAGCTCATCACAGGCAGGCTATCTTCCGATTGGCGGAGTTGTCCCACTGCTGGAAAACTACAGGTATGACATTCTTGTGGACGTTATAATAAACTCAAAGATTCATGCGGATTTTTCCAAACCCATACATCTCTTCGGTGGAGGTCATCCGATGTTTCTCGGAATGGCAGTTCTGCTTGGAGTTGATGTATTCGATTCCGCTTCATACGTGAAATATGCCAGAAACAACAGGATGCTTTTCCTTGACGGATCCAGGGAGCTTTCGAAGATTTCTTCGCTTCCCAGCTGGAGCGCACTTTATGGGAAAATAAATGTAAACGAACTGAAGGAGGCACCGCAGGAAGAGCGAAGCAGGCTGCTGGCATTGCATAATCTGTCTGCCATTTTCACAGAGCTAAACGAGATTAGGGAGAGAATTTTCCAGCAGAATCTCTGGCAGTACGTTGAGGCAAAAGCCAGAACACACCCGTATCTTTTCAGGGCATACCTCAAAATTCTGGAATATTCCGAGACGCTGGAAAAGTATGAGGACCTTTCAAAGAAAAGCAGTTTCTTCTATTTTGATCGTTACACTGATCGCAACCCGTTTCTGCTGCGCCTGAAAAGACACACCGAAGCAGTCACCGGCAATGATACCGGAAACAGTACTGTGCTTTCGGAAGAACACTGGCATCCGGGAAGGCCTCATTCCGAAAAACTGGTGAATCTGTATGAACATTCCGGAAGGAATTTCCTGCTTAAATGGCAGAATCAATTGGTCCCAATAGAACTTGAAGATACATATCCTGTCGAGCAAATAATCAGCAGCGGTAAACTCACAAATCACTTAGATGGCATAGGTGAAGGACCAGATCTTCAGGATCAGGCAAAATCCTTCACCAGGAAAGATATCAATACTGCTGTTCCTGAATCTGAGTATCCAGTCAGGTCATATGACCTCGAAAAGGTCAGGAAGATTGCAGATTTCCAGTTCGGGATAGGTACAGGAAAGGTTCTCTTCCCAGAAGGATGCACGGTAACGAGATCAAGGAGCACAGGCAGGATCAGGGGAATATTCTATGAAGAAAAGCTCATAGCCACCCAGAGAGCACATGACGGATTTTTCACCCTGAGTATTGACGGTGCAGGAATGCTCCACAAATCCACTACAATGCCGAAACACAGGATTGTGGTCACAAATGACACTGCTGAATTCAATGCAAGGGGATTCAACGTTTTCTTCAAATTCGTGGTCAGGAATGATCCGGATATCCTTGCCGGGAATGAGGTTCTCGTGGTTGATGAGAATGATACACTTGTGGCAGTGGGCAAGAGCGTAACCTCCGGTTCCGAAATACACTTCTTTAAGTCGGGAGTGGCCGTGAAAGTCCATCGTGGAGCTCAACAGGGAACGGAGAAACTTGCCGAAACGGACGAAAAGGTGTAGTTTTGCGTTCAGGTTGTCCTGACGGATCTCGCCTGAATATACTTATCAATTGAAGTCAGGAACATGGCCATAACCATTATCACTCCTCCGATAATTACAGATACACTCAGTACCTCATGGCCTATTATTACTGCGGATATCGCAGCGAAGACTGGTTCAGCAACAAAAATGATCCCGACTGTCGTCGGCTCAACATAAATGAGGCCAACTGTGCTTATGTAGAAAGCAAATACGCTTGCAAACACTGCACTGAATATTATGGCGAAGATCACGTAGTTATTCAGCGTCATCATTGTACCTGGCATTACCGGTATCGTTACTGCAGAAAGGATCGTGACAGCAGCAATCTGGTAAAAAGTAAATGCATAGGAATCAAGATTCTTGGAATGCTTCGATACGTAAGCAATCTGTACTGCGTAGGCTATTGCGCAGAATAGTGTCAGCGCATCTCCAATTAAGGTGCCGATACTGCCCAGGGCTCCCAGGGACATTACTATCAGGCCGCTGAGCGCCATTATTGAAGCTATGGTATCGGCCGTCGATACTCTGGACTTCAGGTACATTATCGATATTATGGGCAAGAATACCACATTAGCGCCCGTGATTATGCCTGAAGCTGCCGCACTTGTATACTGCAAGCCAACAGTCTGTGTAAAATAACCAGCAAACAGGAGAATCCCCGCGATTAACCCGTGTTTGATGTTATCTGGAGACCGAAATCCCCTGCCTTTCCTGAGGAATATAGCCATTATGAGAGATGCAAAAAAGAAGCGAAGTGCGAGAAACGGGGCAGGACTTATGTACTGGAGCGCTATTTTATTTATCGGAAACGTGACACCCCAGAAAAATGTCACAACAAGCAGAAGCCCCATATATAGAATCTTTCTGTCCATCCGGCAGAAGGTATACTCCAGCAACGTTTAAAGAATTCCTCCTGATTCCGGGAATCCTGACAGCTTGTTCAAACCAGAGCATTCAACAGTATCGAGGGATGCTTCAGCAAAACAGAAAAAACAAGCTTTGACGGGTAGTCGATGTCTCCGATGCTGTTTATCCTGCCAATAATGTCCGGAGAAGAAAGAACTTTGTAAACTGCTTTCAGCGATCTGTCGCTAAGCTTCGAGAAAAATTTCTGTATGAGGCCGTCAATAAACAGTTCGCGGCCTATATCCTCCTTCCAGTATTTCTGGTATCGTGAGAGGAACTCCTGCGTGAAACTGTCGTTTTCAAGGGCTTCGTCTACAGCCCGGAAGGCATGTCTGGCAGAAACTATTCCTGTGTATATTCCTCCACCTGTCAGTGGTTTCACTATGCCTGCTGCGTCACCGATCAACAGGGACCTGTTTCCGTAAGTCCTTTTCAGATAGGAAATAGGTATTGGGCCGCCTGTTATTCCTACGACCCTGTCAACTGGAAAATGCTTTTCCAGCGCGCGATAATACTCCCTGGCCCCTGATCCAAGTGTTCCCAGTCCAATTCTTGTTATGTTGCCTGTGGGCACAGCCCATGCGAAGAAACCCTTCGAATTTTCAGATCCGAGATATACGGAAACGCTATCCTGATCTTCCATCCTTACGGCAGAATCAACCTGATATGTGGAAACTATTCTTTTCGGCCTCTCCTCGTAGAGATCCTTGCGCACAACACTATTTGCACCGTCCGCACCGATGACAATCCTTGATTTTTCAGTCCTGATTTGCCCGTTTTCCCGGTATGTCACTTCTGCGCAGTCTTCGTGGATTTTCACCCCTATGAGTCTGGAATTGACCCGCAAGTCAGTTCCTGCTCCAACCGCCATGGCGGATACATCCTTGTCAAATGAATCCCGGTATATGACAATGGTTTCCTCATTCTTCCGGATGTGCATAGGTTCGGAATCGGGGAAATACACATATGCTCCACTGACCCGATTTGCTATTGATTTGCTCCTGACAAACCGGAAAACCCTTTCAGTGACAACACCTGTGCACTCAACCGGCCTTCCAACCTCCGGATGATCTTCCAGATTCAGTACGTCGTATCCTTTCTTCGAGAGTGCATAGCTAAGATAAGATCCCGATGGTCCTGCCCCCGCTACTACAACATCTCTCACAGGAAAGCAATGTGAATTCCCTTAAAAGTTTTGAGTGACTTATGTCGAAGAATACTGTCATGAGAAAACCCGGCCTTATAGACATTCACTGGAGCGATTGTAAAACTTTAAACCTATAAACCGATTTTTGCTTGTGAAACTAGCCATACTGCACAAAGTATCTGAAGATATTGCCAGACAGTGTTCAGCCATAACCGGACTGGAGGTCGTCCTGAATGACCCTAAAGATGCAGAGATACAGCTTGCATTCAGGAATTTTTTTCCTAATCCAAGCCTGACGATGATCCAGACCATATCTGCAGGTGTTGATCATGTAAAGTTTTCCGAGATTCCAGAAGAGGTCACAATATGCAGCAATGCCGGCGCATTCTCTGATCCCGTTGCGGAACATGCCTTTGCCATGCTTCTTGCTCACGCCAAAAAAATTTGCAAATTCGAATCCGAGACCAGGGCCGGGATATACAGGAAAGATTCTGTCATCAGCCTTTCCGGAAAGACCCTTGGAATACTGGGACATGGCGGAATAGGAAGAAGCTCTGCAAGGATCGCCAAAGCATTTGGAATGCGGGTGCTTGCATACACAAGGAGCCCTTCACATGACCAGAATGTGGATGAATTTGTCAACAGCGCTGATGCGATTTTCTCCTCTTCTGATGTTGTCCTGATAGCACTGCCGTTAACCGCTAAAACAGTGAATATTGTGAACAGGAAACTGCTTGATCAGTTTCATGGATATGCCATCATAAACGTAGCGAGGGCAAATGTGGTTTCCGAGAACGACATGAAGAGTTTCTTGTCTGCTAATCCGGACAAGTATTACCTTTCAGATGTTTGGTGGAACGAGCCGAAGGTTGTTTTCCCCCTACCCGAAAATGCATTCCTTACACCGCATGTTGGAGGGATATCGAAAGAACTTGAGGATTACGCGGTGCTCAGGGCATGCGAGAACATAAAGAGATATCTGGATGGACATCCAGAGAACGTTGTAAACAGGAACGAGTACAGATAGATCAGAACTGGAACAGATTCGACTGAGGCTTGGAAGATCCGCCGGAATCTTTCTTTTTTGCTGCGTCTGTCTCCTTCTTCTTTTCACCGGTGAATTCCATCAGGTTTGCCTGGCTGTTTTTTCCTACCCCGTACTCCTCGCCAATTCCCTCAAGTACCCTGTCCAGGGTCTCCTCAACCCTTCTTGCATAATATTCCCAGTCAGGCTTAAACTCAAACACACTTCCGTCAATGTATGGTTCAACCTCCTGTGGGGATTTCTTGCTGTTTGTGACAATCCATGATACCTTCATGCCTGGAATGAAAGTTTCGCCCCTTTCCATAAGCTTCCTGGCTATCCTGACATTTGCGAGAGATTTTTCCTCCTTGTATTCTCCGAACTGCTTGACCGTCCTGGATATAACCAGAGACTCAATGTTTATGGACGGGTCTCCACGCCTCACCTTATCAACAGTGCTGTTCCTGAATTCCACAGCTCCCTCAACGTCACGATTCAAGACGAAGTCGAATACCTTTGAAAGAGCCTGGCTCTGCAGATCAAATGAATCGGTTCTCCTCACTTCATATCCCCTTATGAGAACCTCACCTTTCTGGGATTCTGGAAAAACAATTTTACCTGCGTATCTTTTCTTGGCTCCGTGCGAAAAAAGAGGGTCCATAACTTTCTCGAATTCCACGGTCACTCCTTCATCATCCGTATTTTGACATCGTTGAACCGGATGAGTCGTGCCTGAAATTATAC
>JAJZKL010000032.1 GCA_021804185.1 Thermoplasmata archaeon
ACCAGCGATAAGTTATATCTTAAGTTCGCGGACGAATTTGAAAGGAAATTTGTAAACCAGGGGAGAATGGAGGACCGTAGCATAGAAAAAACACTTGACCTTGGCTGGGAAATACTCTCGCAGCTTCCTGTTTCTGACATGAAAAGACTGAAGAAGGAATACCTGACCAAGTACGGAAAGTGGCAAGAGGATAAAGATGCAGTCTCTTGATGTAAGGCCGACAAGAATTGAACTGATAAAGACGAACCGGAGAATCAAGCTGGCAGCCAGAGGACTCGATCTCCTGAAGATGAAAAGATCAGCGCTCGTCATGGAATTCTTCACCATTGCGCGCGAGATAAGAGGCATGAGGGAGAACCTGCGGAAGGACGTTGAGGATGCCATAGATTCATTCAAGATTGCAGAAATACTTGATGGCACAATGAATGTTGAACGCGTGGCAAATATGTCCGCGGATTCAACCGTCAACATATCTACCAAGAACGTGATGGGGGTCAAGGTCCCGGAAGTTGGCATTAATTATTCCAAGAGTGTCCTCACGGACAGGTATCGGGCAGTTGCCGTACCGACAGCAATAAATGATTCCATAACAAGATTTGAGAAGATATTCAGGCTCATAATAGAAATTGCCGAAAAGGAAAACTCGATGAGGAAACTGCTTTATGAGATAGATAAGACCAAGAGGAGATCCAATGCCATTGAGAATATCCTGATACCGGGACTGAAGGAGTCGGCGAAATACATAAAAATGAGGCTGAGTGAGATAGAGAGGGATACTTTCACTACATTGAAGATAATCAAGAAGAAAATGGAGAATTCCGAGGGGGGATCACAATGAAGACATATGAGAAATTCATCAGGAAACCGGACTACGGTTCGATAACCGATGAGTCAAGGGATGCCCTGCGAAGATTCAGGCGGGTCAGGGCTGGGATCAGGGCAATCACTCTTGCTGGTGGACTTGCCTCTGTTGCGATAGTGTGGCTTCTTGTGGTGAATTGATGGAGGTGACTGGCATTGAATAATGATCTGGAATACCTGAAAGAGATAAAAGAAACGGAAGACAGCGCGGAAAGCGATATCCGGAACCTGGCGGCAGAACAGGAGAGACAGCTGGCTGAGTTGCGTTCAAAACTGGAGGAAGAGATCAAGCACAAAACCGAAGAACTCCAGAAACTATACGACGAAGCAATGCAGAGTTCAGAAACAGTTTCCAGGGGAAAGGCACAGCACATACTGGATGAAGCGAGGAAGAAGGCGGATGCAATGAAGCTGGAACTTACCAATGAATCAATTAAAAAGATGGTCATCGAAGAGATAATGAAATATCTGGAAGGATAAAGAAATGGTCCTGAAACCGGAGCGCATGGTCAGAATACGCATATTAGCTGCGAACAGCAGGAAAAAGCAGATAATTTCAGCTCTTCACAACGCAGAGGCAATGCAGATGGAGCCAGTAAGCCAGGATTTTTCTGCTTTTCTGTCAACGTCGTCACAGGACAGCGCCGGCAGTGAGGTAAGCGACCAGCTTCAGAGAATGAGAGGGTTCGAAGCCGCTCTTCCTTTTATTCAACCTGCAGGAAAGGCAAGTTTCTCCTCCACAGCCGAGATGATAGCAAGGGCAAAGGAAATAAGGATCGATGATGAAATCAGGATGCTGAAGAATTCCGAGGAGGCTGTCAAGGCAGACCTAAGGGATATAGAGAACCGGATGTCTGTTGTTGAAGTCATCAGGGATCTTGACTACGACATGTCCATATTCAACAATCCGGTAATACAGTCCTACCTCGCATCCGAAATGGGCGATGAACAGGCAGTAGCCATATCAGAGAAAATTCCTGGAAGCATAATAGTAACGGTTAGCGACGGGTATCGTATCATTTCAGTGCCACCCCATTCTGTACAGGAACTTGCCAAGGCAGCAAACGAACTTTCCATTCATCTTTCTCACATTCCCGAGGTATCAGGAAAACCAGTGGAGTATTACCGTATACTAAATGAGAAAATGAAGGAGAAACTTGTCTCCCTTGAAGATATAAACCATTCACTGAAGGAACTTTCTGAAAAATATTACCAGATCATCCTGCAGCTCAGGGAAGCGCTTGAAATTGAATCAAGGAAGGCGGATCTTGCAAACCACCTGCTGGAAAACAGGGACGTGTTTGCCATCGAAGGATGGGTTCCGGACTCAAGGCTTGATGAGCTGGACAGAACCGTGAACATGGTTTCTGAAGGTATGTATATCCTGTCCCATGTGGAATCCAAGGAAGAGCCACCGACTCTGCTGAATAACCCGAAACATACAAGGCTGTTTGAGTTCTTCATTAAGTTCTATTCTCTTCCGCAGGGGACGGAATATGACCCGACGGTCATATTTGCAATTATATTTCCTTTCTTTTTCGGGTTGATGGTCGGGGACTGGGGTTACGGCATAATCATACTGCTAATGTCCCTCTGGATCATTCACCGCCTGGATCACCCGGTTACTAAGAGCAGGATACCACACGCCCTTTCCGGATTTGTCCTGATGATCATGAAGCCGGGGTCCCTCAAGGTGGTGGCCCGCGCCCTGATTCCCGGTTCCATAGTAGCCATAGCTACGGGAATCGTTTTCAACGCATTCTTCGGATTCCACATCCTGCCGTTCACGTTATACGACCCCATAAAGAATATAGGGAAGCTTCTTCTGTTTTCAGGCTTTGTAGGCATAGCTATGGTCTCCTTTGGCCTCGTACTGGGTATCATAAACGAACACGCGCATGGGCACAATAAAGGGGCCATCGGAAAAATTGGATGGCTTTTCCTCGCATGGGGAATCACGCTGATTGGATTGCTGATGATATACCGCAGCCTCAGCCTCTCTAACCCAATAAGCGAGTCAACGGTCGCCATAGCACTGCTGATCGCCGGCATTGTAATGATAGCGGCAACAGAAAAGACCCAGGGGCTGATGGAGATACCGTCCATAATCAGCCACGTTCTGTCATACCTGAGGATTATAGGCATACTGCTTGCCTCTGTGATCCTTGCATCCGTCATTGACCTGATATTCGAAAAGGGGATGGCCAAGTCTCCGATATTTGCAGCTGTGGCGGTTATTGTTCTTATTGTCGGGCAGATATTCAACCTGGCAATAGCGGTCTTCGAACCGGGCATACAGGGGGCAAGGTTGCTTTTTGTTGAATTTTTCTCCAAGTTTTACAAAGGAAATGGAAAAAGCTTCAAGCCTTTCTCTTCAAGAAGGAAGTACACAGTACCCTATGATTCCATTAAAAAGGACTAGGGAGTGTCAATTCTCATCCTCCGGTATGATTACAAACGGATTCAGGCAGAAGGGGTTTGAAAGCGTGTCTGTCCTGAACCTTACTGTTCTGCCTCCCTTGATCTTCATGCGCCATCCGGATTCACGTCTCATCCTCCTGAGGTTTTTCCGCACCATGTCCTCAAATTCTGCCGAAGTATTTTTGTTGCCTGAGATTGACATGGACACGATAAATGAGAACCTCTTCTCCCTACTGAACCTCCCTGTGTAGCTCCGTATCTTTACGGCATAGCGAAGGGTGCTTCCTTCGACCGGTCCCATGAAATTCACGACCGAGGCGATCAGCGAACTGAAGTGAAACTCCTTCACGCGCCTGTTCAGGAATGAATTCACCAGGATAAGCCTCATCTCCCCGCTGAGCTCGGGAGGATCCGCCTTCTCGAGTTCACAGGCGTATAACTTCCTGAAGAACTCCCGGATGTTCGCATGATCCTGCAGCGAGGTGCTGTAAACATAGAACTCTGTACGATCACCCCCCGGAATGGCCACGAATATATTTTCTTCGTTGCGCGACGGTATCAGAAGGTATGATCTGTCCCTGTAAAGCAGCATATCGGTTTGCACATCCGAGCTAGTGAACACCAGTCTTGACCACTTCCCTGCATCTGTATTGATCATTTGCGGTTATCCAGCGGCGGTTATTGATGTTTTTCCGTCTGAGCGTCCGTCCTTGTCTACAGTAGATCGATACTCATTACAAAAGTGTTTTATCCCTCCAGCAGCATGCTGAAATACATGTTCAACATAGTATTCACAGCGGCTTTCGCACTCGGACTTATTGTCGTGGCTTTCCTCTCATGGCTTGTCGCTTCAGTTGCGATCTGGATGGCATCCGATGCTATCTCAAGAAAGATATCATTCGGTAGGGCCATGTTCATCTCACTTGCTTCCGTCATCGTATTTCTAGTGCTTGAATTCCTCTTCGGACTTATCAACCCGATCCTTGGTGTAATATTCGGGCTCCTCGGTGTACTGTATGTAATCAAGACTGAACTTCACACGGGGTGGGTAAAAGCATTCGTCATAGCGATTATTGCGCTGATAGTATTCCTTATCCTTGAAATAATCCTGTCAGCACTGGTAGGCATAACGCTGCTGATACCAGCTGCGTTTCACTAGTCTCAGAAGCAGTGTTAAGGATTCTGGGCCAGGGTTTCCTCAACAGCCAGTTCAACAGCCGCGTCGCTGCTGTACCTGTTTTTCCAGCCAGTGGACAGGAGTTTGTCGATTGCCAGCTGTGCCACCTTCACATCCCCTTTCCATCCCCTGCCGTCTATTCCTCCGGTAAAATCATATTTGACTTTCCCCAGATGCATCTTCTCCACGACCGTATCAGCAATTTTCCTCACGGATGTGGTTCCAGGGTTCCCAAGGTTGTAAATGTCGGTCGCCTTGCTCCTCTCATGAACGTGAACCATGGAGGCTATGCAGTCTGTGACGTGAAGATATGACTTCCTCTGGCTCCCATCGCCTAGGATCTCGAGCCTATCCCTGTCCCGGCGCAGCTTGTAGATGAAGTCGAAAATGACGCCATGCGTTGAATTCCTCCCTACAATGTTAGCGAATCTGAATATGGTACCCCTTATCCCGTAATAGTGTGAATAAGCCGTTATGAAGCCTTCACCAGACATCTTGGACGCGCCGTATGAGGATATTGGCATATAGGGGCCGAAGCTCTCCGGGGTTGGCAATACATCTGTCTCCCCGTAGACTGTGGAGCTGGAAGCAAAGAGGATTTCTGCTGTTCCGGTTTTCCGCATCCACTCAAGAAGGTTGAATGTTCCAAGGACGTTATTCCTGAAATCCGTTCCTGGGCTGACTGATCCACCCCTCACGTCAGAATTTGCAGCCAGGTGGATCACGATATCAGCTTTCTCCATTCTGTCCAGAGATCCCACTTCTGCAATGTCAGCTTTCAGGAACCTGAAATTGCTGTTCTTCCTGAAGCCGGAGATGTAGCGTTCGTCCACGTTTGATAAGTTGTCCACTACTGTTACACGATTCCCCTTGATCAGGTACCCGGCCATATTTGATCCTATGAAACCTGCCCCGCCGGTTATGATTATGTCTTTATCTGCAAACATTGGTTGGAGAATTTGTGGGAATATATAAATAATCCAATGTACACTGCGCTGGAAACTTTCATTTCACATTATGTGCTATATTCAGTCGCCTTCAGTTGTTGTTTTTATGGTGACCACCACGCACGAAAGGTTTTGGGAGGTTTTCCCAAAGATTCCTGGCGCTATATGTCAGGTTTTCTCTGACTTTATTCCCGCTGGAATAAGTTGAAATTGTCAAATGTGTTTAGCTTTCATGGAAAAGGAGAAAAGCAGCGGCATGGTTGTTTACAGAACTGTAAATGGAGCCAGGGAGTTTTTGCTGCTTGAACGCAAGGAGGGATTCCTGGACTTCCCCAAGGGTCATATAGAGGCTGGAGAGACCGAGGAAATAGCCGCGATGAGGGAGGTTAAGGAAGAAACCGGCCTGAACCTTAAGCCCATGGATGGTTTCAGGTACGTGCAGAATTACTGGTATTCAACAAGAAATGGCAGGATAAACAAGGAGGTTGTGATGTTCATTTCCCAGGCTGATTCTAAGGATCAGGTAAAAATATCACATGAACACATTGGCTACAGGTGGCTTACCTACAACGAATGCCTATTGCACCTATCATTCAAGAACCAGATAGACATGCTAAAGGCTGCAATGGAAAAATTGGATGAAAAAGATAACAGGAAGCACTGATTTGAGGCTTCGATGTTCAAGCCAGCAGCAAGTTAAGTTTACTACTAAACTATTTATTCAAAGTATTAATTAACGGAAAGATCTGAATGGTTCAATACAAATGGGTCGCACTCTCCAACACCACCTTGGGAGTATTAATGGCCACAATCAACGCTACAATAATACTAATTTCATTACCGGCAATTTTCAGAGGCATTGGAATAAACCCTCTCGCGTCTGGCTCTTTCGCATACCTCCTGTGGATTCTGATGGGTTATATGATCGTTACCGCGGTTCTGCTGGTTACCTTCGGAAGGTTATCTGACATATTCGGAAGAACACAGTTATATACAATCGGGTTCATAATTTTCACAATCGGATCTATACTTCTTTACCTCACCCCAAACTCAGGAAGTCTTGGGGCCATGGAACTTATTGTCTTTCGCTTGATACAGGGTGCCGGCGCGGCTTTTCTATTCTCGAACAGCGCTGCAATACTCACCGATGCGTTCCCTTATAATGAAAGGGGAAAGGCCATCGGCATAAACATGATATCCGGTCTTGCAGGATCCCTGATCGGACTTATTCTCGGAGGAATTCTTTCCGTATTTAACTGGAGATACGTCTTCCTTGTAAGCGTTCCGGTTGGAATAATAGGGAGCATATGGTCAGTACTCAAGCTCAAGGATAATTCCGTTAGACACAGGGACCAGAAACTCGACTATGTTGGCACTATCCTGCTTGGAGGCGGCCTCACGATATTTCTAATCGGCATAACATACGGGCTGATTCCGTTCGGAAGCAGCGATATGGGATGGTCCAGCCCCTGGGTTATAGCAGCTCTTATAATAGGCACGGCAATGGTTATTGCTTTCCCATTTGTTGAGAACAGAATAAAGCAGCCAATGTTTGACATGAAGCTATTCAGGAACAGGGCATTTGCATTCGGGAATTATTCAACGCTTCTGGGAACGATCGGGTACGGCGGTGCAATGTTCATGCTCATAATACTTCTTCAGGGAATCTGGCTGCCTCTTCACGGGTATTCATACGCATCCGTTCCCTTTTGGGCCGGAATATACATGATTCCAATGATGGCTGGTTTCCTTATAATGGGACCAATTGGAGG
Organism: Thermoplasmata archaeon; assembly: GCA_021804185.1. Next base: position 7,179 of record JAJZKL010000032.1, read on the forward strand.
AGCCCTGACAGACAGGTTTGGCGCCAGGGTCCTTGCAACGCTGGGAATGGTGATAGTTGCCATAGCATTCCTGGTCCTCGCGACATTCAGCTACAATTTCAGCTACCTGCCATTCGCAATCACTATTTTTGTTTTGGGACTCGGAAACGGACTCTTCGCAGCGCCAAATTCCACTGCGATCATGAACTCCCTTCCTGCCCAGCAGAGAGGGGTCGGATCAGGAATGAGGGCAACAATGCAGAATACTGGACAGACCGCCAGTATGGGAATATTTTTCACGATCCTCATAGTTTCCATGGCATCTGGACTGACCGGAGCATTTACCTCTGCCATGTCTTCAGTTCCTTCCCTGTCTTCCGCTCAGGCAGTCTCACTTGGGACGATCTTCGGACAGTTGCCGCCAACTGGAGCACTGTTCTCTGCGTTTCTAGGGTATAATCCCGTACAGACCATACTCAGTGCACTAAGTGCGGCGGGCCCCAATGGAGCTGCTCTGGTTGGTTCACTCAGCGGCCCTTCTGTTAACTACATGGAGGGGCTTACGGCCGCTGGAAAGACCTGGTTCCCTACAGCTATTGCACCGGCAATAATGTCTGCACTAAGACTCGCATTCTACTTTGGAGCTGCCATGGCCGGACTTGCTGCGGTATTCTCCGTTCTGAGAGGAAAGAAGTATAGATCCGATTGTGAAAA
>JAJZKL010000033.1 GCA_021804185.1 Thermoplasmata archaeon
TCCATAATGCGGCTGACCTGTGGCAAAGGACGAAAGCCTCCAGAAAACTGGAGCGACGATCACTATTGTGAAGATCACCAGAATTGAAAAGGGGGTTCAGAATAAAGATTATCTTTCCCTGTATTTGTTTCTTGGGATAATTGATCCTTTCAGATTCAAGGTTAAGATCGGTTCCCACTCCCGTCATTCACCCTTCCTGTGCACATAGGATGCAGATGGAATCAAGACACCCCTGACAATTTGGTTCAGTTGAATTTCCACCCCCCATAATACTCTTTTGCAATTAGAAATTCTCTCATTTTTTCTCTCCCTCTGCTCTCGGGAAAAGTGATTCGTATGGTTCCAGTATGTCTCTTGCCAGCTTTGCCCCCTTCTCCGAGACTCTGTATTTCAAAATTTTTTTTGAACCCCATGACTCTTCCACTCTCACAATGAAACCTTTCTCCACAAGTTCATCCAGGATTTCTTTGTGTTTGCTATTATTCAACCCGCAATAGCTCATGAGTCTGCTCTGGTTAAGTTCTCCATACAAATTGAGCTTAAGGAGAATATCCTTCCTCATGTAGATCCTGTCTCGGTACTCATGTGCCATTTGGACTATCGCTCCTATGCTTAGGGATATCAAATATTATTGCGTAGATGAAAGTTCAGGCCAGGTTTTTGCCAGACCTTATGTTTAGACCTTATAGAGGGAGGTTTTGTAATTCTTTCCCCTCGCATTCAGTAGTGATTGTTCCTCAGATTTCTATACATCTCATCAAACTGTTCCTTTGAAACCTCTCCCTTTGCATACTTCTCTCTGAGCAACTGTATTGCGCTGTCTCCTCTCCAAGAGTGCCAGTAACCATTAGCTCTGCATGACAGTGGAGCAAGGACCCACCTCAGCAAAAATGCCACCAGCACCAAAAACCCTATAAATACAAAGGGTGCAAATATCCACCAAATCATTTTGTTTACCTCCATTCCTTAATGCTGGCCCCCAAATATCCATTGTTAACGTATGTTACGTAACAATGATACCTGTGTCTGTTTTCTAACAAAAATATTTACTTCAAGGTAAATCTCAGTCCTTCAATGGCTCATCTGTCTTCTTGGAAATTGAGGGATCAATATTTCCATTTGAATATTAAAGAATGTTAGTCAATGAAGATCTCCAGCCTCCTTAAAACTGGAGTAATTATGCTTACTCTCAAATTTCTTAGTGCAGGTGAAATTCCATCCTTACTTAATTCAAAAAAAGATGAAACTTTCATAACCGGTTTATATCTGATCCAATCCCAAAAACCTAACTCATTTTTACAAAGTTTTTAAGGATATATGGGATGTCTGGTTGTGAAATTAAATGAACTTGGAGAGCGAAGAATAATTAGGGATATTCTTAATTTTTCAGATCCAGGTGCCAGGCCGGATGATTGTTACGCCATTGATAACGGCGATGAATACCTTTTAATATCATCCGACTCAATATCAAGGGGAACGCATTTCCCCCCACAAACAAGGCCTGAACTCATAGGAGAGTTCATGGCTAACATAAACATGAGTGATATAGCCGCAATGGGCGGTATTCCAATTGGAATGACAGTATCCTATATTGTAAATGGAGATTCAGATGCGGAATTTCTTGGTTCAGTTCATAATGGGATAAGGAAGGAGATGAGGAAATACGGTGGAAAAATACTGGGTGGCGATACAAAGGAGGGAAGTGATTTCATCATTTCCGGGTCCGTTCTTGGAAAACAAAGGAAGAGCCTGACAAGGTTCAGATCCATGATAAAGGAAGGGCAGATAATCGGTTATACAAATTCAATTGGAAGGGCTGCCTCTGGATACATTTTCCATAATTCTGGCTATTCACGTGACCGTGGTGTAGAGATGATGCTTGGAGTAAAGGCCCGTATCAGGGAGGGGCAGACTCTTGCCGAAAATGGCTCAATTTTTATGATGGACATGTCTGATGGTTTATTTTCAAGTCTCAAACAGATGAAGGATGATTACGGGATTGGTTTTAAGATCGTGGAGGATGAGTTGAAATATGACTCATCTGTATCAACTGCATCAAGGATAAGCGGGGTTAGTGAACTTGACATAGCAGCCAATTTTGGTGGGGACTATGAATTGCTCTTCACTACAGGTCCCGAGAATTGCGATAAACTGAAAGACCTGGCTGCAAAGGAAGGGTTTGAAATATCCTTCGTAGGTGAAACGTGGAAAGGAGAGAATATAATATTTGATGGAGAAGTCTGGAGGCCCATAGATAAATATGGCTATGAACATTTCACCAAGAAGCCCTTTTGATTTGAATACGCCGGAATTTTAGAAATCTGTAGCGAAATACTTACAGGTCCTGATGGCCTTAAAAAAGTTCATCCTGTAATATTAGTTTAAGTAGAGTTCTAAAGCATTGGCCGTGTTTCTCCTTTCACTCAAATACCAGTAATCATGAGGTTGGATAATTACGATTTAGTAGACTTCTGTCTTGCAATGATAGCTGAAATACGGTGAATATTAAGACATTTAAATTATGTCACTACCAAAAAGCCTCAAAATAAGTCCGATCAACGTACTCTTTTCTTTTCACTCTGGTGCTCGAATAGATCCTCTTCTATAAGCTTCCGGATTCTTTCACGTTCTTCGTTGAACTCATCCTTGATCTTGGATAGATTTCGGCGAAACATGTCTAAATATTACAAGTGTGGTATAAAAATTTTTGCACAATCTATTATATCCATGATTATTTCCTTCTCATTCAGATTTTTACAGAAATAACTTAATCATTTGGCTCGACAATTACGTACTTTTTTTGGATGTACTGCGGAAATTGTTCTGAATTATTCTCAAGACTACTTTTGGAGAGTGGAACGATATCTGATCTAATGGAATTTAAGGGCTTCCTGAGGTGATAAATACTTCTCCTAACCTGGAATCGGTTAAGAAGCAGAGGTTTGGGCAAATCAACAGCAGAAACAGTAATTCCAGCCATTTGCTCATTTTTCACATTAACAGGAATCACTATTAGGGGGAAAATATTCCAATATTGAGGAAAAATGATTTCCAACGAAGAACTGAGATTGCTTGATAAGATAAAGACACTTGAGTCGGAAAGAATTGGCATAAATGAGCTCAGAAGATACAATAGAGATCTTTACGGCTATTACCTCACCTGGATCGAACGGAAGGAGAACAAGCTTCTTAGGCAATATGTTCGTAAATTCAACAGATTTCCAGACGTTGAAGCTCAGATAACAATCATGGGTGCAGATATCAGAAGGAACTTACTCTCACCATAACCTAAATTAAGAAAGTCAATATTCATTGTGGATGTTAGAGGGTCGCTTCGAATCAATCGACACTTCAAAAAGTCCCGTGGATATTGCAAATGAGGTTTTGAAATACTGGAAAGCTGAAGGGATAATTGCACGTTCACTCCACTCGTCACTTGGTAAAAAGGATTTCACATTTCTTGAAGGACCGCCAACCGCAAATGGTAGGCCCCATGTTGGGCATGCCATGACCAGAACTTTCAAGGACACCGTTCTAAGGTACAGATATATAACCGGGTATAAACTGAATCGGAGAACAGGCGGATGGGATTGTCATGGACTTCCCGTTGAAATAGAAGCTGAAAAGCATTTTGCTTTCAAGACCAAGAAAGAGATAGAGGATTTTGGCATTGACAAATTCAATGATTATTGCAGGCGAAGCGTCTTTTCATATATAGATGAGTGGAAGGAAGCTGATGCCCGTCTAGGGTTCTGGATCGATCACGATGAGGATTATATAACACTCAAGAATGAATACATAGAAAGCGAATGGTGGGCACTCAAATCGCTTTACGAGAAGGACCTTCTCACTAAGGATTTCAAGATAGTTCCGTACTGTCCCAGATGTGAGACCTCTCTAAGTACGCATGAGCTTTCGCAGGGTTATGATGACGCACGCGATCCTTCACTTTATGTGAAGTTCAAAGAAGCAGGAAAGGGAAATAGATATTTCCTTGCCTGGACTACAACGCCATGGACTCTGCCCTCAAATCAGTTTCTTTCAGTAAACCCCGACACGGATTATGTATTATTGCGATCTGATGCCGAGGAATATTACCTTGCTGAAAATCTTGCTAAACAGCTATTCGGTGAGAATTTTGAAAAACTGGCAACATTTAAGGGAAAGGACCTGGAGGGAATCCGGTATGAGCAACTCCTTGATTACATCGAGCCTCCAGAGGGTTCGCTTCAGGTTGTTTCAGGTTATCATGTCAGTCTGGACGAAGGTACGGGGATAGTTCACACATCCCCAGCCTTTGGAGCAGATGATTTTGAGGTGGGTAAAAGAATGGGAGTCTCACTGATTAATCCAATAAATCTATCAGGCAAGTTCGAGGATCCAAGACTGCCCTTCAACGGACTGTTTTTCAAGGATGCTGATGTCCCCATATTGAAGCTGCTCAAAGAAAGGAATGCTATTTTCAAGTCTGAAAAGATTGTTCACACATATCCTTTTTGCTATAGGTGTGGTACCCCACTTCTTTACTATCCGCTTAAAGCATGGTTCATCAAGGTTTCAAGCATAAGAGAGAAACTCATTTCTAACAATGAAAAGATAAACTGGATGCCGGAACACCTCAGGGAGGGCAGATTTGGCAATTTCCTGGCGGAAGCAAAGGACTGGGCCCTCAGTAGGAACAGATTCTGGGGTACACCTTTACCACTATGGACCTGTCCGAACAATCACATGAAGGCAGTGGGTTCATTCGAGGAGTTGAAGGCTCTCTCTGGAGTGGTTCCTGAAGATGTTCACAGGCCATTTATTGATGCTGTAACCTTCAACTGCCCAGAGTGTAAACTGGTGATGACACGGGAACCTTATGTAATTGATACATGGTTTGACTCAGGCAGTGCTACCTATGCTGCACTGGGCTATCCTAGCAAGAAGAAACTGTCACCGGAAAGGGACATACCCATAACTTTCATCACGGAGGCAATTGACCAGACCAGAGGGTGGTTCTACACCCTTCACGTTATAGGTTCTCTTCTGTTTGACAGAAATGCATATGGAAATGTGCTTTCCATAGACCACATACTTGATGAAAATGGCAGAAAAATGAGCAAAAGTAAGGGAAACTCTGTTTATGCCCTGGACTTTATATCTGAGTTCGGCCCGGATCCGATCAGACTTTTCTTTCTCTCTGGCATACCATGGAGATCAAAGGCCATAGATAGAAAATTGATATCTGAATTACACAGAAAGGTTCTGCTCACACTGGCCAATGTTTACTCATTCTTTGAATCAAATGCCAATCTCGACGGATACAGAAACAAAGGAGAGGTCAACCCCCTCCACTTCCTTGATAGGTGGATAGTATCTAAAACTACCAGTGCACTTAAACAGTATAGGGAGAAGATGGACTCCTATGAACTCCACTCTGCCCTCAGGATAATTCAGGATCTTGTTGATTCTCTTTCCAATTTTTATGTACGTCTTTCAAGAAGGAGGTTCTGGGATCAGTCGAGTTCCGATGAAAAGCTGCAGGCTTACAACTCACTGTATTATTGCCTTTCGGTAACTCTAAAGATGCTTTCTCCAATGGCCCCATTCTATTCAGATTACATATACGGAAAGCTGAACGGGTCCTCCTCCAGCGTACATCTAGAACTCCTGCCAGAACCTCTCGAGGAACGGATAAATATGGAAATAGAGAGAAAGGCCGAATATGCATATAGTGTCATAGAACACATAAGGAGATTGAGGCAGGAAAAGAATATCAAGGGTCGACAGCCGGTGAAGGAGGTTCTGATATCCGGTGCGGAAGTTCTGGACGAGGAATCCATCGCAAGCATATCGGACGAGTTAAACGCCAGAAGTGTTAGACTTATTAAATCGGATAAGAGGCCTGTAATACTTTCAGCGAGACTCGTATTAAACAAAGCCGCCCCGCTCCTTAAGGAGAGAACTTTCATGGTCAGGGAAATGGTTGAAAAAATGGATTCCCGGACACTGAAAGCATCCCTGGGTTCTCCTCAAATCAGTTTGGGCAAAGAGATACTGCCTGCAGATTTCATTGAAATCCTTGAAAAACCAGAGGATAATTATGCCATGGCCATTGATCATAAACTTGGATTCTCAGTGTTCCTGTCCACCGAAAAGGATGGAGAACTTGAGAAAGACGGTCTGGCAAGAGAGACATTGAGAAGAATACAGGTTATGAGAAAGGAGATGGGCTTACAGTACGATGATCGAATATCCGTCACTCTTGAATGTCAGGAACAGATGTGGGAAAAGATCATGGAAAGAATTGAATGGATCTGCGGTGAATCCCTGTCTAATGAGATAGTCAGGGGAGAAGTACCCGACGGCAAGGAATGGGAAATTTCCGGGGAAACCATAAGGGTCAAAGTAACGCCTGAAAAGAGGATCAGCATTGAATAACAACAGAGCCTTTATAGTGGGGAGATTTCAACCATTCCATAACGGCCATCTCAGGATAATAAAAGAAATTCTCAAGGAAGCTGATTCAATAATAATCGGTATCGGGAGCGCACAGTACTCGCATACCCTGAAGGATCCGTTCACGGCAGGCGAGCGCCATTACATGATATCCAGCTCCCTAGAAAGTGAGGGAATACTTCCTTTCTACCTGGTGCCTATCGAGGATGTGAATTCTAACCCTCTTTGGGTTGCACATGTGGAATCCTTAACACCAAAATTTAACATGGTCTATACCAACAACCCCCTAGTTAAGCGACTTTTTTATGAAAAGAGGTACTCTGTCAGTTCTGTTGAACTTATAAATCGGGACTCTTGGTCAGGAACAACAATCAGGGATAAAATGATCAGGGGAGAAGACTGGAAGAAGGACGTACCAAAGGTAGTCGCAGAGATCATAGAAGATATTGACGGAGTAAGAAGGCTCCGTGATCTTTCAGAAACTGATGAAGTAATGAAGTGACAAAATCTCACTGGACTTAAATCCAAAGGAATACCGGGATTTGGAAACAATTCCTGAACCATCGTAATCCAGTTAAATGTCTAATAGATGATTTTCTCTATTATTTCCAGATCTCCAAGAATGTCGGTTATCACGACGTATTCATCGGCCTGATGGGCGACTTCAGGCTGAGTTGTACACCACACAGCTGCATCGTAACCCTTACGCCGGAAGTAAGCCGCACAGGTTCCACCTCCAATCCCAACAATTCCTGGCTCCTTATTTTTCACAGCTTTTATGGCCGCCTTAAGTTTCGAAACGATCTCGGCAGACTCATTAGTCGGAAGTGGTGCCTGTTCCTTCTGGAAAAGTTCGTACGTAATCTTGGCTTTGCTTGACTTCTGAAAATCACGTATGGTGGTGTCAATCAGGTCAATGACCAGATCAAGATCATACTTCGGCAGTACCCTGCAGTCGTAATACTGGACTTCTGTGCCAGGGATTGTGTTCACATTATCAACGTTTTTTTCCCTCTTTGTGGGTTCAAACGTCGAATAAGGCGGGGAAAATATGGGATTTTCCACTTTGAACTTTTCATGTAAGACCTCATCAAGTTTCAAAAAGAACTTCATTGCGTCACGATTTGCATTGACTGCCATAAAGGGCTGGGAGGCATGATACTGTTTTCCGCTAACCTTGAATTTTACCCATAGAATACTCTTTTCAGCAATCTCTATCTCAGTCCCTTCCGCAGTCCCTGCGTCAGGCACAAGAATCAGGTCTTTCTTGGAGAATATGTTCTTCTCTAGAAGGAACTGTATGCCATATTTGCTTCCCACCTCCTCGTCAGCAACCAGTGCAATTCCAAGGTTCAGCTTAAGATCGGCCTTTCTGAGTTTCTTCAGTAGAAGCAAAGAAAGGAAGATTGCCTGACCATCGTCAGACGTC
>JAJZKL010000034.1 GCA_021804185.1 Thermoplasmata archaeon
AATTGAGAAGTGAAAAGCCCAACTGTGATGGAAAGAAGTGCACAGACAACAAAATATATTCTTACTGTCTCCGGTTTAACTCCTGAACGCTCAATAAGATAAGATCCAATTGGAAATGTGGTATCATCATTTCTGAGGATTCTCCCTGACTTGTGATCAAAAAAATCCATGGAAAGGTTGAGAGCAGCCTGCATCAGCATAACGACTGCCACCAGAAGTATGAACATAACCGGGTCTCGAAATCTGTTATAAGACCATACCACCAGAACCGGAGAAAAGGAGGTGAAGTAAAGTGGAAGTTTGAGGCCCTTTGCTATATTCATGCATTCGTGATTGTGAAAAGCTAATTAATTTCTCGTCAATTTAATTTTCCTTCACTCTTATATATCATTTTCCAATACAGTATAGATAACATATGGACAGAGCCGTAATCAAGCTGCTCAGGAAAGCCAGAACCATGACTTTATCTACTACTGGAGTCAAAACATGGACAACAAAGACTTTCTATGCTATGGATCACGGTTTTCTATTCTATATTGAAAAAGGCGGTCTCACTTTAAAGAACATTACAGAGAATCCGAACATAAGTTTTGCAATAGACGAGAATAAACTGAATCTTTTTGTTCAGGGCTCCGGGAGAGTTGAAATTTTGGGCGAACCGGATGATCTGCAGAGAGAGAGGGGGATATTACTTCACAAGGTTCCTGAAGATGCTGCATTCTCTCATAGCGGGCACGTATTTCTTGCCAGGCTTGTCCCTGATGAAATACGGGTAATGGATATGCGTGTTGAAATGAAGAGATACAGTGCCGACGTAAATCTAGATGAAATGACAGAGCATTTCCAACCGATCTTTAGCCTTTTCAGGGTATGGTCATTTCAGCAGAGCATAATTGCATTGATTATTGGTTCCATACTTGCTGTCAGGCTGAATTTAGTATTTCTGGTTCTTTCAGTTCTCGGTATTATGGCCGCCCATGGCGCTTTCAATGCCATAAGCGGATACTTTGATTTCAGGACAGGGAACGATACGCCCAGATCCCTGACCAGTTCAAGAGTTTTTGTTGACAACCTTGTACATCCGAGGAAGGCCCTTGGAGTCTCCTATCTACTGCTGGCGCTTGCTCTTGTGGATGGGGTATACCTGGCTATTTCCAGGCCACAGATTTGGCCATTTATCCTGATAGGCGTTGTAGCAGGTGCTCTATATAGTGCCCCAAAAATAGGGTTTAAAAAATATGCTCTGGGAGATGTTGCTGTCTTTGTTGCATGGTCACCCGGAATATTCCTTGGCGCTTATGTACTTCAGGGAGGAATAATAAACCTTCCAATACTTCTGATATCATTTTCAGTTGCCCTTCTAACGGTGAATATCCTGCATGGAAATAACTGGAGAGACATGGACGACGACAGGAAAGTCGGGGTCAGAACAGTTGCAAATGTTCTTGGAGAAGAGGGATCAAAGATCTATTATTATACACTCATTTGGTCTCCATATGCCCTTGTTGTCCTGGCATATTTCCTTGAGAGGCACCTATACCCGTTGTTTGCCGTAATGCTTACAGTTCCTCTGGCAATACAGCTTTCAAGAATTGCTGCAAACAGGAAGAACATAAAAAGGTCAATGCTGGATATGCTTACTGCAAGAGCAACTTTCTACTTCGGTCTTTTCGGGGTTATATCCTATCTTCTTGTTACCTATGCCTCAGGGGCACTTCATCTTGTAGTGTAGGACAGGGAATAAATGTCCGTAAAAGGAGATTATTCTCTTAGTGACTTTATAAGGAACCTGATAAGGAACAATTTATTCCGCTCTTTCAAATATTCAATTTCAGGATTCGCAGGATTTATCATGCTTGAAATTCTAACATTTATTGGAATTGAGTTTATCGGAGTTTCATTGATATTCCTCATAGACGCATATTCTTTTTTCACTGCAGTGCTTGTAGAGTATATTATTAATGAACACTGGACAACAAGAAACGAGGGAAATCATGGAGGTGCGTTGAAGGGGTTCCTCATAAGGCTATTTACATTTGAGCTCCTGAATCTGCTGGGCAATATTGTTACTCTTTCTGTTCAGTATGCATTACTGTTTTTCTTCAATATCTCCCCTCTTATCGGTAATTTAATTGGATCAGGGATAGCTTTCCCTGTTAATTATTATCTACAGATGAAGAATGTTTGGGGAATAAATCCTGTCCAGTTTTCAGAGGGGAAATAATATTCCTTGCACCACCGGTTTCCGATAATCTGAAATACAGGAAAGTTATGATCCGGAGTTAATGACTGTCAGCAGTGAAAGTCTGGAGAACGCCTACGGGTTCAGAAAATACTTCTGGGGCAGAGTTATGGGGCTAGGTCTCCTCATCGTGGGCGTTGGGTTCTATTTCGTCTGGTCGGTTCTTTATGGAACATGGGCAGATGTGGGGCTTTACTCATTCGTTGTGGTTGTAGTTATTTTTGGCCTTCTCGAACTTGCATTGGTTCAATCCAAAATTAAAGATGAGATCAGGGAAATTGAGAGATCTAAGAGGGCGTGAGCCTTTATTCTGCAAATATCCTGAGCCTTCTGCAATATTTTCCATCGGAATAATAACACTCTGAGTATGGGTAACCTTTGCCTCCCAGGAGATTCTGAGGCTCCACCGCAGTGAATCCATCTATCTTGAGAGCGATATAGTCTCTTGTGGATATTTTTCTGGTTCTGAATATGAATATATGTGTGCTGTTCAATGCCAGGGAAGCATTCTCATCCTTTGTCATGTCATCTGCATTCTGCGTAATGTTGAAAATTATAGTATTGTAGTGGCGGCTATGCCTCACCATGCTCTCCAGATATTTCCTGGATTCGTCATCGAAGATCGCGGTGTGCCCCTCTTCAATTATTATGGCCTTTCTCCTGAGATCAGATGTCATGAGGCTGTAGAGTTTCATCATGCTCTCTCTTGCAAAATCTCTGGTCGACATACCTTTATTACGCAATATTAAAATGTCAGCCGGGGAGATTGAATTAATGTCGCTGAAATCATACTCTTCCAGAGGATCATATACATAGAGGCAGTCAATTAGACTGTTCTTTATCATTCTTCTTATAATGATTCCAGTGAAGAATGATTTGCCTGACCCGGTTTCCCCGATAACCATGAAATTATTCGCTGCTCCGTAAACAATAGGGAGGAAAACAGTTCTGCCATTGAGATCATCTATTCCGATCTCAATGTCCCCATATGATTGAGGGCTGAAAGAAAGTGGCATAATGGTGGATGCTGATGATGCACTCATCATGTATTTTGGCTTTAAATGTTCAGAGAATGGAAAGATATTTCCAAGAGATGCGGCTGTTGGCTTTACAATTGAGAAGTCCAGGCCAAGATAGTTCAGGGATCTCCGATATGTTCTCTCATAATCAGTAAGATGAACGGGATGGGAGCCTATAAGGGTAAGATTAAGAGATGTTCTGAGAATTGAATCCCTATCCTTCTTGAGGCCCTCCTCCATTGAGTTGATGGTTTCTATTTGCTGGCCGATGCCTGTCCCATGCTCTTTTATGGAATCTCCCGAAATGCGTATCTGAGCCTTTCTGTCTGCTCTGGCAGATTTTAACAATCTCAAAGCTGATTCATCCTGTATTCTGTGGACTGAAAACCTTGTGACAGTGCCTATACCGGAACCTTCTAGAAATGCATATAAAAGTGGTCCCCCGTCATAATCAGAGTCTCTGAGTTCAAGCATTATGAAATTTCTGTCTCCGCTGATAAAATTCCTTCTCAGATGCATTACAGGATCGATTTTTGAATTTTTGGATGAGCTGGAATAGAAAATAGTATTATACAGATTCTCCAAATCTGATATTTGCGGAATGGTAAAATTAAAATTCAGAGATGAAAGGCCTTCAAGGAATTTTATTGAACCTTCTGCCAGATTTGCTGCTGTTTTCTGTTGAGATCCAGTTGCTGATGAAAATACAGCAAGAATATGGGTTTCTCCATGCCCCTCTTCGTCGATTCCGGTGTAAGCAAAAAAATCAGAGTCCACTGAAATGTCCGAGAGAAGCCTCCTGAGGCCGTTAAGGATGTTTCTCTGTTCACTTTCCCTTGCCTCAGGGAGCATTCTCGGCTCCAGGAATGCGATGAATCTTAATTTCCCGGATACTCTGAATATGCCTTCAGGGTCTGATTCCTCGCGGGTTAAACTGAACTCTGGAACAAACTTTCGCCCTCCAGCAGGAGGCATCAGCTTTGTGAACAACTTGACTATTCTGGTCTTTCCAGTAATCTCTATAAGTATTCCCGTAACACTGATTGCTGCGATGAATACTGAGAACAGTGTGTTAATCTCCAGTGTAAAGACTGTTATCAAAGATAAGGAGATTATGAGAAGCAACGTCCTGTACCTGAGGCCGAACATTGTGGGGATGAAGATATCTAAATTAGGTGGGACCTTTCTATATCGCATTTCAATCAGGATATCTTCTCCATTTCAACTCTTCCTGGATTGCTTCACTGTAAGGATCTTTCCTGGATGGGATCTGACTTGCTTGCCTGTATCCTGAATTGCCCGATGGGACCTGAATCATTCTAAGGAGGCCATCCTGCAGATTCCCGGATCCAAGTTCCACTGCTGATCTGGCATATCCGGTAATGCTTCCTGCAATTGCACCTGCAGAAAATCCTCCAAGCATATTGAGAAGAGGAGTTGTGCCCGGTCCTCTCCCACTGAAAAATAGGTAGCCTGGAAGCAGGGACGGAATGAGTATCAGTGCTATCTGCAAAGGCGCTACATAGCTGAATAACTCAGAAAGGTATATAGAAAGAAGTGCCAGGAATGGAAAGATGGAAAATTCAATGAATATTTCCCAGAGCACTTTTGCATATCTCCTCAGATAACCTATGCCTGAGAGTACCGTGAATACCGGGAGCAGCGGGATTAAGAGCAGAATCATCCCTTCCCTTACCATAAGTGTGGCAAGGAGAACTGCGCATGAACCGAAATAAGCACTTAACATGATGAATTGAAAAATGCTGTTTACGCCTGAATCAATTCCAGTTATCCCTGTTCCTGGAAGGGGAATAAGGCGCTGCTTATCCACATTGAGATGGTTCCACATTATGGCATAAAGATGCTGCATTCCATTCAGGAATGAGAGGGAGATGTATACTGATGCGAGAGATACAAGAATGAGTATTGCGCACTTCATAAACCAAGCTACCGGTCGCAGATCCGGCTCAAGGCTGTTTTTGAATAGAAATGCAAGAGCGGAAACAGCTATGGAAAGGCTGATCAGGTAAGGAGAAATCGTGTTGGCAGCAACTATTATTGCATTATAGCTGCCGGAAGAGGTAAATGAAGTGACATAAGCATAATCAGGAGCAAGACCGATCCTCAGGGTGTAAGTCCAAAGAAACTGAACAAGTTCAGAGTATGGGAGCAAAACAGCTTTCAGAATCTCCGAAAGCGAACCAAGCAGATATCCAGAAACAGACAGAATTATCAGCTTCCAAAGGCAATGTATTTGAATATTGTGTAAACAACACCGCTAAGTGCAAGGGCATAGATGAAAGTGCCTATAATTGCATTCCTCAATCTCACATGGGCCTCCACCCTTCTGCTCTCATCGTTTCCGAAAAAACTGAGGGCCACAGGAATCCAAAGGACAAGCATCAAAACAGCCGACACCGAGATAAGGATATCATCTATTCTTCCTGTGATCTGCTGGATTTGAGTTGATATTGACAATATGCCCGTATGCGTCATTAATACATGTTTTAGCATTCATGCATAAAATAGCATAGTTGTATAAATTATATTTGTGGGTGAACCCTGCTTTTAACTTCCTCAAGTGCTTTCAGTCTCTGCTGACTTCTTTGCTCGCCCTGTTTGAAGCGCTCTCGTTCTTCGTCAGTCTCGAGTTTAAGTTGAGGCACTTCAATTGCTTTTCCATCCTGGTTTATTGCCACGTAGGTCAGAAAACAGGTTGTGGTAAAACTCCTGTCTCCTGTAATGGCATTTTCTGAATAAACATCAACTTCGATCTCCATTGTCTTATTGGTTACATAATTTATTCTGCCGTAAAGAGAGACTATGTCTCCCAGATGTATCGGTGAAAGGAAAAACAGCCTGTCGATGCTGCCAGTGACAGTTCTCCTTCTACAATGCTTTGCTGCCACTATGGCTGCCACATTATCAATCCATTCAACCAGTCTCCCTCCATAGAGATCATTGTAAATGTTGGTGTCTGGTGGCAGCACCAGGCGCTGCAGTTCTGTCTGGGATTCCTTCCAGTGTTTTGCATCCATATATGGATATTGGAAGTATCATCAAATAAACTTCTCTTTGGAAATATGCTTTATAGTCTTATGCATAAGGAAAGTGATGAATTTGGAAACGCTGGAGTCTGAGAAGAAAAGTGCGGCCCTTGCTTCTATCAAATTTGTAAGAGATGGAATGCTCCTCGGATTGGGTACAGGCTCCACTGTTAAATTTCTAATAGAGGAACTTGGAAATATTATCAAGGAAAAAGGTTGGCACATTTCATGTGTTCCTACATCCAAGGCCTCTGAAAATCTTGCGAGAGAGAAAGGAATTGAAATAGTCGAAAAACCGGACAGGAAACTGGATCTTGATATAGACGGAGCTGATGAGGCTGATTCCTATGGCAATCTGATAAAGGGTGGCGGTGGTGCCTTAACCAGGGAAAAAATTGTCGCAGTGAATAGCCGAAAGGTATGCATAATTATAGACCACTCAAAGTACTGCCCTGACGGATTGGGGAAGTTCAGGCTGCCGGTTGAGGTTCTGCCGTTTATGTCAAATTCAACTGCTGAGAACATCAAATCAATGGGTGCCACAGTGGAATTCCGGGATAGTGGAAAATTTATAACTGATAATGGAAATCTCATCATAGACTGTGATTTTGGAATCATAAAGGAACCTCAAAATCTTGAAAAAAAATTAAAAGAGATACCTGGCGTCGTTGAAGTTGGATTATTCTGCGGCATCGCAGACATCATAATAATGGGTTCTGGATCAGGATCAAGGGAAATCTTCAGAAAATAGGTGCTGAAATTACTCCTTAAATGATTTCAACTGTTCTATATTGTTCTGAATTTCCTCTATCTTGTTTGATAGATCCTGAATGATCTCTTCAAGAATCTCATTGAAATCCTTAGAGAGCTTGTAACCATGAATGGGCCTGCCCTTTCCTTCCTTTTTCATATTTCGTTTATTTATCCAGCCTTTACGCCGTAGCCACTGCATTGCAATGGAAACCTCAGGTTGCCTAAGACTGGTCTCCCTTTCTATTTCCACGCTTGTGACCTCATCCTTGTCCCTAATGTATACAAGGGTATAAGCTACGCTTCTGGGAATGTCCGAAATTATCAGATATTTGGCGAGTTTGTCGCTTACTTCTGAGAGAACCATGTTATCAGATGGTAATATTATAATTATATATATATGTATCTGAGTGGAAATTAAAGTATAATTACTTTTCTATATCTTCCTGCAAAGAGAAATTCGATATACAAAATGAAATATATAATACTCGCAAGTATAATATTTATGACTTTGCCAGTGCTTCCAGCCTTGGGCTACCGTACTTCGCAGTTTATCTGGTATATGGACTCTCACTTCATGCCTCTGTGTCAACTGCAACTGACGTTGGATATTTAGTG
>JAJZKL010000035.1 GCA_021804185.1 Thermoplasmata archaeon
TTAAATATGAGATTATAAAATATAACGTTATTTCCACATTTATACAAAAATATATAATATTAATTATCCTTGTATCTCTATTTATTAAATTCAAACAATAGGGCAATTTTTAAAATAAATGAAAAAGTATGTCATCAAGAAGAATTATTCTTCTTAAGGCGGTTTTCGTAAGTATCAAAAATGCGGCTCAAGCACTTTCCGAAATTCCAGTCAAAGTCATCAACCGCCATGTGAATATGCCCCCCATAGAGACGTGTTCTGAGGGAATATTTGACCTTTCCAGAAGAGTGATATTTCGTTACATGTATGTTGAAACTTCCATTCTCAATGCCTGCAATTCTCGATATTCTTGAGACAAATTTTTCTCCTTCAAAAAATATTATGTCATAAAGATCGTCATCGTATGCATCTAGGCCGGAGACCTGGATCAGTATGCCCTTCTCTCTGGCGGGAACCGAGATCATGTTCAGTATATCCATGATGCCTATAACACCCACTACCTTCCCCTGTATATCTGTAACTGGCAATGTGTGAAATCTGTTTTTTAATAGGGCTCTAGAGGCATCCTCAAGAGTTGATTCAGGATGCACACTGATTGGGTTCCCCATCAATGACGAACACTTCAGGTCCATTCTGGAAGTTTCGCCGCTTATGTCCCCCTTGCCTTTGGTTTGTTCGCCCTTAATAATTGCCGAGGGAGATATTTCACCTGCACTGAGTATGCCTTTAAGGAGCAAATCTGCATCTGTGACAGGGATTTCGCTCTCGTCAAGGCTTCTCATTTTCTCCATTGCTGTCTTTATGCTGTCCTCCATGTTTACCGTTTCAGGACTGCTAGTCATGACATCAAGCACTTTCATGTTTCTTATGTCACTGAATGTCCCAAGGTTGCGCATAATATCTGTTCTTGAAAGTATGCCCACAAGCATTCCCTTTTCTGCGACTGGAAGTGCTGGAATTCCAGATTTCCTTATCAGATCAATTGCCCTGTATATATCATCTGATGGCTTCAACCGGGGGGGTCCTTATAGCAAGAGAGCCTATTTTTTCCATGCTCTGTAGGCTCCTTCTCTTTAACAATTCCCTGAAAAGAAGCATTCCCGTATACGTCTTTCCTGATAGTACAGGTATCTGATGTATTCCTGTTTCCTTCATCTTTGCAAATGCATCAGTGACTTTTGCCGTTGCGGGAAGTGTCACCAGTCCTTCCCTTGTCATTATATCCATTACTTTCATAGACACCATCTCAGTACACAAGCGAAATGTGTGAAAGCAGCTCCCTGACGTTGCCATTTACATTCTCGCCCTTTGCCGCTTTTTGTATGAGTTCAGCTATTTCGTGCATATTATTGAAACCGTATCTTGAAATTTCCGCCGTACCAACTCTGCCCTCTCTGTCAACAATTATTCCATTTTCCTCGAGCCTTTCGCTGAATGTCCTGTAATTCAGCCCATATTTGTTTAAGGAATCTGGATCAATAATTATCTGATGTGTTTCCGAGAACCACGGAGAAAAGCGAACACCTGTACCCAGATCATTGAGCTCCTTTCCTAGTGAGTGACTGTTGGATACGACCAGAGATGCATACTTCTCCCCTGATCTGATCATCTCCTCTGTTGCTACACCCAGTGCGGCAACACGTGAAGGGTGGTAATTATCCATAGACCGCCAGGTGATGTTACTTCTCATTGTATTGTATATGTCTTCATCATTGGTAAGTATAATCCCTCCCTGTGGCCCGAAGAAAGATTTATGTGTAGAACCGAAAAGTACGTCACAATATTCAAGAACATCCTTCTGAAAAGCTTTTCCCGCAATAAGGCCCATCACATGCGAACCGTCATAGGCTATCTTTGTACCATGCGGTTCACAAATTTCCCTGATGCGCTTCAAGTCATAGTGCCTTACAAAAAATGACTGGCCGAGAACCAGAAGATTGGGCGATGTAACTTGCATAAGCTTTTCCAGCTTTTCATATCTGATCTCCTGAGTTGCATCTTCATAAGGTATGTGGTAATTTTTAAAGCCAAGCATCTGAGGCAGATATCCACCTTCATATCCGGTATAGCCCCCATTAGCTTCCGGAATGGATAGAACGTTGTCCTTCCTTGAAACAAGTGATAGGAGAACAATCTCTGAGGCTATGTGACCACCTATAGGTCTCACTTCTGCAAATCTGCTGCCGTACAGGCGGGATACCAGCTTTTCAACGGAGTGTAAAACCTCCTCGGAAAACTTTGCACCACCATATGCATCCTTACCTTCAATCTCAAGTGAGTACCTGGAAGCCATATCTGAAGACAAAGCCTCTTTTGCCTCCATACTCAGGAAATTCTCTGATACCTGCATATTCAGGCATGATTTCCTGAATTCGTTATGCTTTCTCACAATTTCAAGAATTTCAGACAAATCCGGGGGCACCCCCTTTGAATTCTATTACAGTAAATTTCATAGAGCCTGTTAATCATCCAATTGGAATATATAATGTTTCCAAGTGGCATTTTTTCCAGAGTATTTTAGACAAAAGGTCATCTTTTATACCCTTTCTATATTAGAGAACCATGGAGATCAGAATGCGGATCCTTGTTGCCTCGTACAGGAGCAAGGATGTTGCAGTTGAACTGTTTGGAAGAACTGATGATGGAAGATCAGTTACCGCACTCTATTTTGGATTCAGACCATATTTTGATCTTGTTGAACCTTCTGATGCATGCCTCCAGATATACCGTGCTGACGAGGAATATGTGGATGAAGAGAGTATGAAACTCTGGGTAGAAGGGGAGGACAGACAGGTAACAAGGATATATGTCTCATCACCCTGGAAGGTCCCGAAATTAAGGGAAAAATGCGGTAGCAAATTCAAGGTTCTTGCAGCCGACATACCATTCCACCACAGATTCATATATGATATGGATCTGAATCCTTGCGTCACAATAACTGGAGAAGAGATGCCTGAGGAGAGGGGCAACTTTACCACTGATCTCGTTGTGAGGATAGAAAAGCTCGATAAATGCGAGGATTTTGTTCCTCCTGTCAAGATCCTAAGCTTTGACATTGAAAATGCGGTAACCCCTGCTAAAGGGGAAGAATATGGGCATATCCTTATGATTGGATATGCTGTCCATGATGGCAGGGAACTACACAAGGGATATTTGGATGGCGATGAGAAAAAAATACTCTCGGACTTCGTTTCTTTAATAAGGAAGGAGGATCCGGATATCCTCACTGGATACAACATTGATGGGTACGATCTTCCGGTTATTCAGTCAAGGATGCAGAAGTTTGGCGTCAGGTTCAACATTGGAAGAGACGGAGAGGCCCCGCACAGGATTCAGGGCCAGTACTGGCGCCTGCATGGCAGAACAATATCAGATACCTGGTGGGCTGTCAAGAAAATAATGCATCCAAAGCATGAAACGCTGAACTATGTAGCACAGGAGCTTCTTGGGGAAGGAAAGGATAACATAAACCGGCTTAAAATAGAGGAAGAATGGGCCAACAGGAGACAGGAGGTAATAGAGTACTGCATAAAGGATGCTTACCTTACACTTCAGATATTCCAGAAGCTCAGGGTTGTTGACAGGAATATGTTCATGTCAACAGTAACCAAACTACCTTATGATGATGTTTCTAATGGAGGAACAAGCAATTATGTGGATTCTTTGCTGATTAGGAAGGCGGACAGAGAGAAGATAGGCGTCCCCATGACTTCCCATAACGGCAAGGATGCCCCGATTGAGGGAGGGTATGTCCATTCAATTGGAGCCGGGATATATGATAATGTAATTGTCCTGGACTTCAAAAGCATGTATCCTTCAATGATTATGAAATACAACATTTGTTTCACTACGCTATCCCAGGATGGAGAAAACGTTGCCCCAAACGGAATAAAGTTTATTTCAGCCAACAGGAAACCTGGCCTCGTTCCTAGGCTTCTCAGAGACCTAATGGAGGAACGGGATCGGGTTAAGGCACGAATGAAAGCCGCAAAAGGAGATGAACGGGAATATCTGGACGGCATACAGGGGGCGCTTAAAATTCTCATGAACACATTCTATGGTGTCCTGGCCTCCTCATTCTACAGGTTCACAAACCTTGAAATCGGCAGTGCAGTCACAGGGTATGCCAGGGAAACCATAAAGGGGCTAATAGAGAAACTGAAATATGAAAATTTCCGTGTAATATACGGAGATACGGATTCGGTATTCATAGAGTCTGGCGCACAGTCTCCGGAGGAGGCCATAAAAATCGGCAGAGACCTCAGTGAACGCATTTCCAGGGAAGAGGGGGTAATTGTTGAATTTGAAAAGGTCATGGATCCGTTGTTCTCTCATGGAGCTAAGAAGAGATATGCAGGAAAAATAATCTATCCTGAATCGCAGAAGGGAGAGGTTCTGGTTAGGGGCTATGAGGTTAGAAGAACTGATTCATTCGATCTTCAGAGTGAAGCTCTGTCAAAGGTCTTTGAGCTTGTACTGGACAGAAACCTTCAGGGGGCGATAGATTACAGGAACGACATTATAGGAAAGATAAAGGCTGGAGACACTTCCTCAATAAATATCGATGATCTTGTAATTTCCCGCTCAGTCAGAGACTTCAGAAATTACAAGGAGCAGTCCCTTGCTAATATCAGGGTTGCCAAAAAGCTTATGGAAATGGGGGAAACATTCATCCCCGGCATGAAAGTTTCCTGGATCGTTACAAACAGCAAAAAATCTCCACAGGAGGTTGAGCCCTATATGGATGGTGTACCATTTAACGGAACCCCTGACTGGGATTACTATGCCAGAAGAGTTGACGAGACTCTTAACAGGGTACTGGAAGGCCTATCCGAAGACTACAGGGAATTGCAGGAAAATGGGCGGAATGATACCTCCGGTAAGATGAAGGATAATATGGAGGCGCAGCAGAAAAGCCTCTTCGAATTCTCGTGACCTCAGGTAGAATATTCCTTCCTGTCCACAATATGTTCGGGTATTTTCCCATCAATGAACTTCCTTACGTTCTGGCAAGCCCTGTAGACTGCAGTCACTTCAAGTGATCTGTTTATCCCGCCAACATGTGGAGTGAGGAGTACATTTTCTGGAATGGGGAAATCCACTTGAGGTTCCCTCCACCACACATCTGTAAGATATTGTTTACCGGGATTATTTCTCAAATAGTCCAGCATGTCATTTTCCTTTACAACATCTGCTCTGGCAACATTTACGATTGTTTCTCCCCTGAATTTGGAGAGAAGATGTGAATCTATTATTCCCCTTGTCAAGTTCGTCAGTGGCATAGCCAGAGCCACAATATCCGACTCCATGAAAAGTTCCTCTGGTGAATTTACAAATCTGTCCAGGTTCTCGTCACCATGCCTGTTTCGTGAATACGCTATGGTGACCATATTGAGTGCTTTTGCAATTCTCGCCATGCTGCGGCCAATCCCGCCATAACCGAAAATTCCAAGTTTCTTTCCAATCAAGCTGTTAACAGGCAGCTTCTCATAAACTCCACTCCTTGCCTGCTTTTCAAAGTCCATTATTCTTTTGTTGACTGAGAGAAGCATGGCAAAGGCATGTTCTGCAACTGGCTCTGAGAATGCTCCTGCGTTGCTGCATATGGTTACTCTTTCAGGTACGGATTTAAAGTCCAGGTGGTCAACCCCAGCGGAGATTGTCTGGATCATCTTCAGGTCCTTTGTAACTGAGTATTTCCTGTAAATAACCTGAACATCAGCGCCCTCAGGGTCCATGACCCTTACATCTGCCCCTGTAATCTCTCTGCATTTCTCGAGGACATCCTCACTGAACTCCCTCATTATGGAAACTATCATGCTGGTTTAATGTTTCTCTGGAGATAAGTGTTTTCCGAATACTTCATTTTTCCAGGAGTTTTCTGAGAAGTGATTCCGATTTGATTGCCTCCATCTCATTCCTATCCGGCCTCCTGAAATTAATATCCTCTAATGAATCTAAATAGATCTTGTGATAGGTGGTTGATCTGCCTTCATATGGATAAACCAGGATATAATCACGGTGAAAGTCCAGCCTCTTTCCCGCAAGTAAACTTTTCTTTCCTGATGACATATATGCAATAACTGCAGGTTCCCCAAGGGAAATATCCAGGAATGACATGTTGTTGAAATTATACCTGTACTTTTCTCTCTCCACGGAAAAACCATACCGGTCATTATCCATAATTGAATTCCCCCTCACCTGCAGAACTTCAATACCTGGGTTTTCCGATATAAACGAGTGAAATTTGTCCAGAACTTCCCAGACCTGCAGGGTTCCTGTCATTCTGTGGCACCTGATTCAATTAACTCTGAAGGAATTCTTTCGCTGCTTAAATCCCATTTGATATTATCCCCCCATGGGAGGTCCTTTTCTGTAGTTATCCAGTAGGTTCTGAACTCATCCGTTTCCCTTTCCGGAATTGTGGCCTTTCCGTCAGTGAGAACAATTAGAGGGTCTCTGTTCTCTTCAACTTCAAGGTGACGGAACAGATCTCGGAAATCCGTCCCGCCTTCTCCCTTTCTCACCATGACTGAATGCGGAATATCTCTGCCATCAACTGTTATCACATTTCTGATCCCTGCATCTGTCTGAAATATTCTTATTGCCTCTATTCCGAAGTTCCCTGTCAGAATATCGATAACCGCCAGAGAAAATATTGAGAAGGTATCCTCATCTATTGATGCGGAGGAATCGATTGCAATATTGACCCTGGAGTTACTATCCCTATATGATGGCAGGATTATCCCCTGATCCTGGTATTTTCTTTTCATTCTCTTAAATGTCTGCATTTTTCTATTCATTTCAAGTTTCGAGCTGAGAACATAAACCCATGAAGGGTAAGCATAAGAACCATTGATCTTCTTTTCAACAGTAACGCCATGTTTACCAGTTAATGAATCGGCCCTTTGTGCAGCCATTAATTTTCCCGAATATTTTGGCTTATACAGATATCCACTCCTTGCAAGATCCCTGTACCGGTCCTGAAACCACGAGATGTCCTTCCTTTTGATATCTGCAGCATTCATCACATCTTTTAACAGAGAAACTTCAGATTCTCCAAGATGATCGGAATTTAGCATTTTCTTCTCTACAACATCGAGAAATTTCAGGTTCCCGCCATCTCTGAGGGCTCTGACAACCCCCATATAGAATTCGTCCACAGATAACCCATCTGCTAAAATGCTGAAAGCGTCTATGGCTACCCCCCTGGATAAAGCATACTGGTGAAGAATGGACTCCGAAACACTTTCCATAGCAAGGTTCCATATCAAAGGAATCCTTTTTTTCATTCTGGACTCCTGAAGAAGTGAAATCTTGACCGCAACCTTGGAAAGCTCGAATGCGCATTCCTCTGGTGCAGCATTCATGAACCATTCCCTGTTTAACATGATATTGTTGCCATTTGGAAACAATCTATAAGCGCTTTCCGATTCAAGTATCTTCATGGATGAGAGTATGGCACCATAATACGGGTGATCTACCAGAAGTTTCGATATTATTTTTCTTGATTTGGATTCAATGTCATCACTATCCTTCAAGGCCCAGCACCTCGCTGAACAGTTCTATATTTTTCTGAAGGTTTTGCTTGAAAGAAGATTGTCCTCCTTTATTGAGCGTGCAA
>JAJZKL010000036.1 GCA_021804185.1 Thermoplasmata archaeon
CGAGAACCTGGAATGATTAAATGCAACAACGTCACCGGGCTGAAACGCGTATCTTTTTCTTCTTATGGATGGTTTGAATCCCTTCCTGTTTGTCTGAAGAGAACGGTTATTCCTTCTTCTCTGCTTTCCAGTTTAAAATCAGTCTCGATAGTCTCATCCGACCTGTTGATCCTGTAAGGGATTTCCTTTCCCGATATTTTTATGCTGAGAATCTCAAGGTCAACTGAGTTCAGAATCAGCGATTCGTTGTCTCCTCCCATTTCTATATATTCAACGCCGGAAAATGTAAGATTCGCGAAATCTATGTCCAGATCCACCTGATATTTTTCGACATGCATTCAGAGCCTCCAGATATACCGGCTTTAATAAATTTGCTCAGAGCTTCAGGTTCCATGTACGAACGATAATGAGATATTTTCGCAGGAGTAACAGAATTTCAGGTTCATTTGCTGGCGCGTAGACTTTAGGAAACGGTATTTAGTTTATTCGCAATTACCGGAAGATAACTTGGAAAGGCGTGCAAAAATTGTGAAAACCGATCAGAATTCACCTTCTGCTGAATACCTGGAGGAAGCTGCGGAGATCATCAGATCAGGAGGACTGGTAGTCTTTCCCACGGAAACCGTATACGGCCTCGGGGCCAGCGCTTTTTCTTCAGAGGCCTGCTTGAAGATATTTCAGGCAAAAAACAGACCCCCTGACAATCCCCTGATAGTTCACGTTTCTTCATTCGAGATGCTGTTTGATGTTGTTGATTGCGTCCCTGCCGATCTCATTCAAAAACTCAGGCAGGTGTGGCCCGGACCGGTCACAATCCTTTTTAACCGTTCTTCCAGGATTTCAGATACTGTTACAGGAGGATCGGGAAGAGTTGCTGTAAGAATGCCGGATAACGTACTGGCTCTTTCGCTTATTGACAGATCCGGGGTTCCCATTGCGGCTCCCAGTGCCAATATTTCCACCAGACCCAGCATATCGGATTCCAGGTATGCAATTGAGGAGCTCGGGGATCGCGTTGATTATATTTTTGACTGCGGACCTACAATACTGGGAATAGAATCAACAATAATAGACGCGTCCGGAGACATCCCGGTTCTTCTCAGAGCCGGATCCAAAAGTGTGGAAGAACTGAGAAAAATATTTGGGGATATACAGGTTACTGACGTAAGCAGAGGACTTGTGGAAAGTCCTGTTGCCATCACTCCAGGCATGAAATACAGGCATTACGCACCGAAAAAGACCCTCATTCTTGCCAACAGCAGGGAAACTTTCGTTGCACTATCTGCTGAAGAAAGATTCAAAGATACAGTGACACTAATCGGAAGCTCCGAGGCATGCGAGATGGCAAAGATACCATGCATATCTCTCGGCAGTGAGGATGAACTTCAGGAGGTTGCCTCATCGATCTTCTCCAGCTTCAGGGAACTGGAAAAAACAGGCAGCAGGATAGGGATCATAATGCCTTTCCCGGAAAAAGGGCTGGGACTTGCCATAATGAACCGAATCAGGAAAGCTTCAAGCGGCATTATTGAGAATGTATCCGAACTGCAGAATCTAATTGGTCAACTACCCCTCCCTGACGGAAGGGGCTTGTTCCGTGAGGAATAACGCAAGAGTTGATTAGGGGGCTTTAAAAACATGACAGAAAGCATGAAAGAAAAGCAGAAGTTAGATCGGAGAGATACATGCACACCTGCGGATGCTCCACAAGTCCGCAGCAACTGTGATCATGCATTAAACAATCCGGAAACGGATAGTGTGCATGACTTAAAAACCCCTTCTAACAACCCCGATGTGGACCAACCCGGCATGAGGGGACGGGACCTGAGGGTCCCCGTCATAAACATGCGCAACCAGCCATTGATGCCGACATCACCGGGAAAAGCGAGAAGACTCCTGAAATCTGGAAAAGCAAGGGTGATCAGTTCAAATCCCTTCACCATTCAGCTGCTGTATGCGACCGGTGAGACGAAACAACCGGTAACGTTGGGAATAGATGCGGGATACAAACACATTGGATTTTCCGCCGTAACTGAAAAGGTAGAACTGATCTCGGGTGAAGCGAACATAAGAACGGACATACCAAAGAAGAACCTGGAAAAGGCTATGCATCGCAGGAACAGGAGAAACAAATTATGGTACAGACAGCCAAGGTGGCTTAATCGTGGAAACAAAAAGGAAGGGTGGTTTGCACCCAGCATCGATCACAAACTCCAGACACACATCAGGATCATTGAGAAGCTGAAGAGGATCCTTCCAATATCCAGGACTATCATCGAGGTTTCCTCATTTGATACCCAGAAAATGAGAAATCCCGAGATTTCAGGAATAGAATACCAGCAGGGTGATCTCCAGGGATATGAGATCAGGGAATACCTGCTGGAGAAGTTCCATAGAAAGTGCGTCTTTTGCGGCAAGACCAATGTGCCGCTTGAAATAGAGCACCTCTCACCTAAATCCAGGGGCGGTCCTGACACGGTCGATAACCTTGCGATCTCCTGCCATGAATGCAACCAGAAAAAAAACAACCTCACAGCAGAAGAATTTGGGTTTCCGGAAGTACGGGGGAAATCGCTGAAACCGTTGAAGGATGCCGCTTTCATGAATATCGTGAGATGGAAGATCACACAACTCACCGGATCAGATTACACATTCGGATACATCACAAAGAAGACCCGCATTTCCATGGGCATGGAAAAGAGCCATGCGAACGACGCGTTTGTCATAGCCGGAGGGGCGAATCAGGTCAGAACGCTGCAGCACATGGTTACGCAGAGAAGAAGGAATAACCGTTCTCTTCAGACAAACAGGAAGGGATTCAAACCATCCATAAGAAGAAAAAGATACGCGTTTCAGCCCGGTGACGTTGTTGCATTTAATCATTCCAGGTTCTCGGTGGTTGGAGTGCACGGTTATGGAAAATATGTAATAATAAGAAAAGGCGATCAGAAGATGGATGTTAATGTAAAAAAAGTAAAGTTGGTAAAATATGGGAAGGGAATACAATTTGCACCCCAATTCCTCCCCACGCTTGCGCATGGGGTCTCCTTGTGGATAGTTAGATGAATTTTAATACGTTCACAATTTACTCAATCATGCCACTGGTCGGAATCATCATGGGAAGCAAAAGCGACTTCGAACATATGAAGGATGCAATCGATACACTTAAAGAATTCAGCATAGATTTTGAATACAGGGTAGTATCCGCGCACAGAACGCCTGACCTCATGTATGAATATGCAAAAAATGCCCAGGGCAGGGGAATTGAAGTTATTATTGCTGCAGCCGGCGGGGCAGCTCATCTTCCAGGAATGACTGCTTCGATGACTGTGCTTCCGGTGATTGGCGTCCCGATTCCTACCAGGAATCTGAACGGTCTGGATTCGCTGCTGTCAATTGTGCAGATGCCTCCCGGCATCCCCGTTGCAACGGTTGCAATAGGAAACTCGAAGAATGCGGCACTCCTTGCTGCGAGGATACTCAGCCTGAAACACCCGGAAATTATGAAAAAAGTCAGTGAATATGCCAGAGACCAGACGAATAGAATCCTGGGTGAAAAACTGGAATGAACGTGGGCATCGCAGGATCCGGACAGCTTGGCTACATGATGATTCTCGAATCCAGAAAACTTGGCATAAGCTTCAATGTTATAGGCCAGGATCTTGACGGACCTGCATCGCGGATAGCCGATAGATCATACATTTACGAAGATTACAAGGAATTTGTTGACCGTAGCGACGTGGTTACCTATGAGTTTGAACACGTTGACGGAAGAGTCCTTGATTATGCCGAAAGTGAGGGTAAGCTGAAACCCGGAATATTTCCTGTAAAGCTGAAAAGGGACCGGTCATTGGAGAAAGATTTCCTGCATTCGAAAGATCTGCCCGTGGCAGAATACAAGATCGCGATGAGCGCCGTCGAAGCACTGGAAATTGCGGAAAATTTCGGAGATTGCGTCATAAAGTCAGTTTCCGGAGGATATGACGGCAAGGGCCAGTATTTCGTGAAAGGAGGAAATGTACCTTCAAGCATTCCGGACGGGAAGTACGTCGTTGAAAGATTTATAAAATTCCAGTATGAGGCATCAGTTATAGCTTCACGTTCCCTAGATGGAGCAATCCGTATGCACAAACCGTCATTTAACTTCAACCGTAAGGGAATACTGTTCTACAATGCTGCTCCGGTTTCTGACAATGGCATGAATGATGCTGTAAGGCGCCTGCTTGTTGAGTTGGATTATGTCGGCGTATTAGGCGTGGAATTTTTCATCGCTGACGGTAAAACGATAATAAACGAATTTGCCCCAAGAGTCCATAATACAGGTCACCACACCCTGATGGGTTCTTCAATTTCACAATTTGAACAGCATATTCGGGCAATATGTGGTTATGAAATTCCGGATCCTGTTCTTTACAGGCCGAGCGGTATCCTGAACCTGATCGGCGTGAACCCCGACAGAAAGACTGTTGAAGATATACTCCGACTTCCGGAAACACAATTTTACTGGTACGGCAAGAACGGTATCCGGAGAGGGAGAAAAGCCGGACACATAAATGTCACAGCAGAAACCGTTGAAGAGGTACATTCAAAGATAAAAAAACTTACGGAAATAGTGTATGGAAACGCCCCGGATGAATTCCTCTAATCAGAGGATGACAACCGCTTCCACACCCGGAACGGCTTTCATTTCCTCCAGGAGTCTCCCCGGAATGGGGCTTTCAGTGACTATTGTGGCCTTGGGGTTGTCGACCAGTTCCGGATCATCTACGATAACCTGTCTTATGCTGATGTTCTCCCTTGAAATTATCTGGGATACTCCGGATATAATGCCGGGCTTTGAAGCAGACGTAGCCACTATCTGAAGAACTCCGAGTCCCAATCTGGTACTGACTTTTCCGAAATCAGGAACAGGTTCGAGTTCAGCGAAGAATCTTGAAAGTTCAGGATCAATGATTATTTTTCCAAGAATATCGAGGACCGCACGCCTGTCAACGTCGAGTGCAACGGCGATCGATGATGCCTTTACTTCGATATCGCTGCAGTAAACCCTGGGATTGCCTTCGTTGTCCTTTTTCACCGATAACCCGACGGAGATGAATTTCTTCAGAACCTTCATCTGCGACGGGTATTTCCTGAAATTTTCCTTAATATAGCTCCACATCTTTCAACCTGCTGGCGCATCAGACTCCGTCGGTTATTCCGTCTTCTGAAACCTGGATAACGGTCTCTCCTTCCGGGAGATACGGTGAGTCGATGAGTCTTGCTATTCTCTTTCCGCCCTTGCTCTTCCTGAGATAAATCCTGAAGGTTGCGGTATGGCCGACGATATTTCCTCCTATTGGTGCCGTGGGGTCACCGAAGAAAACGTCCGGGCGCGCGGAAACCTGGTTTGTCACAGCTATGACTGCATTGTAGATGGTTGAGAACTTGAGGAGTTCATGCATGTGCCTGTTGAGCAGCTGCTGCCTTTCCGACAGGGCACCCCTTCCCATGTATTCTGAACGGAAATGAGATGTCAGTGAGTCCACGATTAGCAGCCTGATTGGAAATTCCTTGGCCAGTTCCGACGCTCTTTCCGCCAGCAAAATCTGGTGATGGGAGTTGTATGCTCTCGCCACATGTATCCTTTTCAGGACAACATCGGGATCAAGGCCTTTTGCTTTTGACATCTGTATAATCCTCTCCGGCCTGAAAGTATTCTCAGTATCTATTATCAGGACGTCGCAATCAAAACCGCCGGTCTCCGGGGGCATGGTGGCGTTTACTGCGACCTGGTGCATAATCTGGGTTTTCCCTGAGCCGAATTCTCCAAAAAATTCTGTTATGGACTGAGTCTCAAATCCACCTCCAAGAAGATTGTCCAGATTCTTGCTACCGCTTGTAAGCTTGGATACCCCTTTCCTCCTCTCAAGTATCTCCTCTCCAGTCTCAAAGTTACCTATATCGGCAGATTTCCTCGCTGCCGCTATGATCTTTGTAGCCGAACCTTCCGCTATTCCGGCAACATCTGACAGAGCCTTGGGGGATGCAACGGCAATGGTCATTATGTCGTCATAACCATTTTCCCTGAGCTTTTCGGCAGTTGCTTCTCCGACTCCCGGTAAATCTTCAATAGTCATTTTCTTCTCTTCTTTTTCTACAGTTTTACCTGCCATTAGAACACCTTATTTCCAATATTTAGCGTCATATCAGTAGCAGACAAGGACTTTTCCCTGTCCATGGTCTCGAACATAGCCCTGATGGCATCCACATTCTCCGGTACCACGTCACTCTCCTGATGAACTGCCTGTATGTAATTGAGCTTCATGCCTTTTAAGTTTACGCTTTCTCTCCATACTGCAACTTCATAAAGATCTGACCTGTTTCTGCTTCTCTCTCTCGCAAAGTCCATTATCTGCGCTGTGGAACTCATTCCATCCTTTCCGGAAATCAGGAGTATCCTCTGATACCTGAGGAAATTTTCAAGCACGTGATCAATGCTTGTTTCTTTTTGAAGATCAACCTGAATAACGTGCACATGCATCAGCGTTGTAGGTACCTTGACCGCAACAGTGTCAATGTCTACATCTCCAAGCACTGTCCTCAAATCAGGGGCATGGTGTGAGGGGAATTTCAATCCCGGTTCCACCGCATTTATGGGTCCCTTCTTGCTGTCATTTGGATCTGTTGCCCTTCGTATTAACGTGGCGCTCACATGTTTTATGCCGTAGGCACTCTTTATTGAAGAGAGCGTCCTGGCAAGGCCTGTCGTATTGCAGGATACAACCCTGACGTAGTTTTTTCCAGTAGATTCTTCGAAGTTGGCGTAAGCGTTAAAGCTTGCTTCTGCAACAGAGGGTTCTTCGCCACCCTGAAAAGTGGCTTTTATTCCGGCTTTTTTGTAAGCGGGCAGGTTTTTCGCCCCGATTCCTTCAGGTGTAGCGTCAACAATTATATCGGAATCGTCTATCAGATTCTCAAGTGTTCCTGATACTCTCAGCCCTCCTTCCTCCAACTGCTTCCTAGATTTGTCGTCAGGAGAGAATAACTTGAAATTATGGCTTGCAAAGCGTGCCACATAATCCGGCTTTGTTTTGACAATACCGGTTACCGTCATGTCCTTTTGCAGCATGATTGCCTGGGCAACCCGTCTTCCTATAGTTCCATAACCGTTTATGCCGACTTTGATCATATCATATGCAAATTCTCAGGATGAATATAATGATTGAACTTTAATCTCGGGAAAATATTTTTTATGCTTCCGGTGATCAGGGAATTTAATTAATTTATGAAAGTAATTAGCATTTTGGTATTAATTGTTATAATTATACTATCGGGAATTACCCCCTTTATGAGTTACGGGTCAACAATTCCACAGGGAACCCCAATATCGGACTATAACTTCTCCAGCCTTTCTCCAGGCACCTTTCCTTCGAACAAGAGCTGGATCACCTTTGAGTCCTCCATGAATTCCAACTCTTATGCCAGGATTAACAAAACCTCAATTGGAAATGGTTTCCAGATATCCACACAACCTACCACAACAAGCAAGAACAGTTTTGTAACCATGAACATGAGTGTCTCGTCCAATTT
>JAJZKL010000037.1 GCA_021804185.1 Thermoplasmata archaeon
GTTCCTCTGATCGGTTGCCGGATTATATTTATTCAGCGTTTCATTATTTTCTGCGTCTGACCATTGCCCATCAATTAGCAGTTTCATTAATGCACATGGTATGATTTGTTAAATGTCTTTGCCTGGTACTCAGACAAGACTCCTGCAAGTTTTGGCCTGACGCTGTGAAAACTGTTATTTTGACAGCTTTTTTGAGATAGCGAAAAGGTGTGTGGCTGTTTATGTTAACTCTAATTCATTGAATTATGGGGCCTCAGCTATTTTTTGTCTTAAGTCTCAGAACCACTTTCTCTGAATCCAGCTCTCTGACGGCATTTTTACCTATCCATCTGGACGATGGTTCTGTATGGCCCGCAAGATCCTTCGCGAGTTCCAGCGCCAATTCATGATACCGGATCGAAATTTTTCCAATATCTCTCAATGCCCAGCTAACTGATTTTTTTACGAAGTTCCTCTGATCGGTTGCGGCTTGCCTTATGCAAGCGAAGAAAAATTCAAGATTATCCTCAATGATTGAAGGTCTGCAAGCCAGTTGGGCAATCGAGGAAAAAGCCGCTCTCTTAACGAATTCTCTGCTATCCGAATGCCAGTCACGGATCTTCTCCACAACAAGGTCAGAGGCTGAGACAAGATTTCCCGTGAAATGATCGCACACATCCCATGAATTAACCTTTGACACCATGTGATCCATTTCGGCAGAAGTCAAATCTTCTGCAGGTATTAGCATGGTAGCCAGAATCATCGCTTCGTGGATCCCGGTGTTCCATAGTTGCATACCGGTGTTTTTATCTCTATGAATTTTCCTGGCAAGACTTCTAAGGTCCTGAGTCCTTACTCCCGGTGCTTTTGAATTATCTATCGCAAAATGGCTCATATTCTCCCTGTATTTTCTATTCGCCCGCCTCTTCAGTTCGGAGATGATTTCCTGAGGAGTCCATAATCTTGTGTCTTCCGGTGACATGAATTACTGAAATATGATAATCGAAACGCCCTAAAAACTTTCATTGCAATCCAGATTTGGTGCATACAAACAATTCATGGTGTCCTTCTGGATTTGGATGAATCAATGAAACACCTTCATGGAGGAGCCAAATGGATTTTCTCCAATAGAGCAATTTCCATTCTGGCAACGGGCACATAAATACGACATTCAAGGCCGTAATCGCTGATCAAGATTTGAGAAACACCTAATTATCAGTAACGGATTGACCATTATACATGATCAGGATAAAGAGGATATATGAAAAGCCGGAGAACTCTGATGGCATACGCATCCTGGTTGATCGCCTCTGGCCAAGGGGCATATCCAGGGAAACTGGTGCAGTTCAGATATGGTTGAGAGACATTGCGCCTTCCGAAGAACTGAGGAAGTGGTTCGGCCATGATCCAGCCAGGTTTTCCGATTTTCAGGCAAAATATTTTGAAGAACTCGCATTGAATGAGAAATCAGATGAAATTATGCGTTTATGCAGGGACGGGGACGTTACACTGCTTTATTCGGCTAAAGATCAGGAGAACAACAATGCGGTAGCTCTCAGGCGATTCCTTGAAGACAGGCTGAAAGAAAATCAGTGATCTGCCTGAAGCGACTCAAGTTCTCTCAGTGTTCTTTCTCTTATTTGTTGGGGAGTATCGTAGCTGCCAGGTAAATTCCCGTTTACGATAAACGGTCTCAGAAGGTTTTTCATGGACCCTCCGCACTCGCAGGAGATTTCGGCAACGCTCGCTGGAACCGTTTTGAGTTTCATGCATGTTTCGCATCGGAGTATATTCTTTGAACCGGAGAATTTTCCGCGTTTTGTCAGGGGAATTCCATTTATCTCCACGATATCCATGGAGAAGTCAAAAGGGTGTAGTGTCATGGATGTGCCGATTCCAAAGGCTTGAGCTCCCGCCTCCTTAAGATTTTGGAGATCTTCCAGTTTAAGGCCGCCAGAGACCATGATCTTGATATTCTTATGGGATCTCAGATCGAGTTCCCAACGAACTTCACGGATAAGATTAGCGAAGTTCCCCCTCCTGGAAGATGGCGTGTCAAGCCTAATATAATCAAGATCCGGAAACATTGATGCCACTTTAAGTGCAGCGAATTTCTCATCCATGAAGGTATCGATCAGGACAGTTTTAATGCCGTTTTTACCAGCTTTTTCAACAGTAATTTCCCAAGCTCTGTCATCACCCGTAAGAAGTGCGAGAGAGTGTGGCATTGTTCCGACCGGTTGTTCACCAATAAGTTCGGCTCCAAGGATGCCGGAAACTCCATCAGCACCGCCGATATACGCGGCTCTGTCAACCATTGGGGATATTGCAGGATGCATCCTCCTGATGCCGAAAGAATAGAACGGGGTTTCTTTCAGAATTAAGCGTATTCTGGATGAGTATGTGGATATTCCGGAAGACTGGCATAAAAATCCAATCATGGCAGTCTCCAGCCTCCCGAATAGTTCGTATTCACCTTCGATACGCATAAAGGGGATCGGTATTCCTTTTGAATCTCTGGGATTAACGATTGTGCCTTCCGGGATTGCGTAAAGGTTAACCGGCTTATCTTTCAGGATTGAAATCACTTCATTGAGGCCACTGAAGTTAACCCATGTGTCGAGAGGACCAGACACAGTGAATTCGGACACAACTCTCCCTTCGTAATCAACACCAGAAGCCGCACTCAGACTTCTCTCAAAATAAACATCAGAAGTTTTGCCCTCCAGTATTTCCGCTTCGGTTGCCGAATTAAATTTGCGGGTCAAATCAAATTACCTCCAGAGTTTCGGACGAGGTGATGATGTTGCTGCCGTAATTTCTCTTAATAAAAGCAAGTGCCTCGTCGTGCTTTACAGGATCAATGGATGCACAGAAGTCCTTTATCACTGATACATCGTAATGCCTGAAGAAAGCTCCCGCTGCAGTGTGGAGTACGCATATGTCCGTGCTTACGCCGGACAGAAAAATCCTGTTAACACCTCTTGCCCTGAGGTATCCATCCAGGTCAGTGTCGAAAAAAGCATCATAGTGTCTTTTCATTATTCTATAGCCTTCAATGTCCTTTAATTCATCAACGATCTCAGAGGCTTTAGTACCGGTGAGACAGTGCTCACCCCACACCTTGAATTCCGGGTCATAGCTTATGTGGGTGTCAAGTGTGAAGATAATTTCCGCAGAATCCCCGATTTTTTCGAGGAAAGACGGAAATTTCTTTGCCAGTTTCACCGCTTCCTCCGATCCGAAAACTCCGTTTACAAAATCATTTACCATATCAATAACTATTACTGCGCTTCTCAATTTTTGTCACTCCCCTTTTCTTCTGAAGTCCACCAAATAGTCTCTTCTCCCTTATCTTCAATGTAAATTCCGAGATCCTTCAGGTCTGCACGGATGCCATCCGCAATCCCGAACTCTTTTCTTGACCTCATTTCTTTTCTGAGGGACAGCAGGATTTCTACTGCACCTTTAACGGAAGACACTCCACTTCCTCTTCTCACTATATTCGTGAACGAATCAACCCAATAAATGGTCTGTAATGCTTCAGTAACTTCCGAGTCGTTCATGGTGTCCAGATTCCTGTTCCATTCTCCAACCATGGACAGAACCTCAGTGAAAAGCTGTCTGAAATCAATGTTTTTGTCGAGTATATTCTCAAGTACCTTTATTTTCGCGTTTTCTCCAAGATTATTCTTATAATTTCGGCCCTTGAGACTTAATTTTCTGTAAAGAATGGAGATTTGGTTCACGTTCTGCCTTGCTTCCTGCAGAATCTCAGGAGAAAAATTGATAGAGGTCTTGAACTGGGCGTTCAGGAGTGCATATCTCAGTTCTTCCGGCCAATAATCAACAAGAACTTCCCTTATTTTAACGTAGTTCTTGAGGGACTTCGACATTTTCTCGTCGTTAATGTTGATCATCGCACTGTGTATCCAGTAATCAGCCAGTTTCGGGCTGCCGCTTATAGATCTTTCAATAGCTATTTCGGCCTCGTGGTGAGGGAAAATTAGATCCGTCCCTGATCCATGAATGTGGTATGTGGGTCCAAAATATTTCTCCGTTATGGCAGTATCTTCAATGTGCCAGCCCGGTCTTCCCTTTCCCCAGGGAGATTCCCAGAATGGCTCTCCGGGTTTGTACTTTTTCCATATTACAAAATCACGCGGATCACTTTTCTGCTCATTCAGGTCCACCCTGGAACCGGATTTAAGTGCATCCATATTCTGTCCGGAAAGTCTGCCGAAATCATTGAATTTTGAAACTCTGAAATAGACGCCATCTGAAGTTTCATAGGCATAACCTTTCTGAACAAGTTCCGAAATCTGGTTAATTATCTCAGGAATGTGAAGAGTGGCTCTGGCATAAAAATTTACACTGTCAATATGCAGGAGATTCATCAGTTGCATATATTCAGAAGTAAATTTTTCAGAGACCTCAATGTAATCAACGCCCTCTTCATTTGCACGGTTGATGATCTTGTCATCTATGTCAGTGATGTTCTGCAGGTAAAAAACGCTATACCCTCTGACTCTAAGGTACTTAACCAGAGAATCAAAGAAGATGTACGTCCTTGCATGGCCGACATGAAAATTGTCCTGAACCGTAGGGCCGCAGACAAATACTTTTACAACTTCGTCTTTTGACAGGTTCAGGGAAATAATCTCCTTGGCCATGCTGTCATATACTTTCATGAAACCTCACCTGTATTATGCCCGAAATCAATAAATTTTGTATCCTTTTTCTGGTATGTATTATAGCCGGCATTGCAGTTCTAATCCTGATTTGAAGGAAGGCTGTTCGAGCAACGGCATCAGTTCCTTGAGCCCATGGATGACCAGATCCTTTTGCTGAGCAAAAGCGAACCGATGCTAAGAACACGGGAATTCTCAAGATCAATGACGGACATAGATGCATTCCTTATTTCCACACCAAAGCTTTCAATTTCATCAATGTCCAGGAAACTGCATACGGCGGCCCTTATCGGCAGGGCATGGCTGACCATCACCCAGATTCCATTAACTTCCGAAAAGACTTCCCTGAATCTGTTCTGATGTGATTCCCATGATTCCATTCCAAGGTCACTCCGCATCGCTTTCGGCAGGCTCTCAACTCTCTTGTTATTGAAGCTGCCAAGACCGGATTCCCTGATCCTATCATCCGCTTTCGGTTCAACATTGACGATCCGTGAAATTATTTCTGCTGTCTCCATGGTTCTCTGGATCGGACTGGTAATAAGGTTATCGACGGGAATGCCCTGAAGCTGCATCGCTGTGTGCTTAGCCTGATCTCTGCCATTTTTTGTCAGCGGGTATCCATAAAGATCCTCCGAGATTACGTTTCTCGTATTCGCCTCGCTCTCGCCATGTCTGATCAGAATGGCTACTTTCACGATAGATTATCCTGACAAAGTTTATAAAAATGCCATGGTGTATTTTCGTAAACTATCCGGATCACAGGAGATAGGACATCCACAGACCCAGAAGAGATAGTGTCAGAACAGGAAATGCGAGGATAAATCCTATTTTCATATAGTATCCGTAGGAAATCTTGAGCCCCTTCTTCCGGTCAAGGGTATATATCCATAACAGAGTGGCAAGGGAACCAATTGGCGTGAATTTCGGACCGATGTCATTTGCGATCACATTGGCATATGCCAGAATATGCAGATTCGGTCCTGCCTGTATTGAGAGGTTGCCCAGCATAACCGCCGGCAGGTTGTTCATTATTGAAGCCAGGAATGCAAACAGATAACCGGACAGCAACAAAGAAACAGGTTCGGGTAAGGTCTGGATCGCTAAAAGAAGATTCGAAATATCAAGGATAAGACCCGCATTACCCATCCCTACAATTATTATATACATCCCGAGGGAAAACAATACAATCTGCCATGGGGCTTCCCTGATAATTTTTTTCGTATCAATAGTTTTTCTGAAACTGACGACTATTAACAGCAAAGCTACTGCAGGTACGGCAATAAACGCAACCGGAATGCCCATCAGTCCTGTGATCGAATAGACAACCACGAGAGCAATCAATGTGGGAACGGCTGAACGAACAATAGCGCGATCTTTTATCGCGTCCGTTTCCATAGAGGCAAAATTTGCTGTTAGAGTCCCCGGAATACTCCTGCGGTAAACGAGAAGCAAAACTGAAAGGCTGGCAACGACGGAAATAAGGTCCGGAATGATCATTCTCTCCATGTAGCTCAGGAAATCAATGCGAAAATAGCTTGACATGATGATATTGACCAGATTACTTATCGTAAACGGCATGCTTGCAGTATCTGAAATGAAACCTATCGCCATGATAAACGCCAGGAAAGTCTTTTCATTCGCACCGGTTCTACGCAGCAAAGAATAGACAATCGGTGTGAGAACGAGTACCGCCCCGTCGTTGGCAAAGAATGCAGAAATCACAGAACCCAGAAGAATCATAAAAACAAACAGCTTTATCCCCGATCCATGTGCAAGTTCTGCAATTTTTATTGCGGCATATTCAAAGAAACCGACCTCGTCGTATATTAAGGAAAGCATGATGATTGCGATAAACGTAAATGTTGCATTCCAGACTATATTCCACACTTCAATTATCTGGGACAAGCCGACGATTCCAAGGGAAATTGTTGCAAATGCTCCTATGACGGCGGAATAACCTATACCCAGTTTAAATGGCCTTTTGGTAACAAGAATAATCGTAAAAGCAAAGATAACCAGGGATATGAAAAACTTCAGTGAATACAATTCCTACCTTCAAACTGTATTTTCACGGACTTAAAATTTCTTCCGAAGTAGCATGGGTGCACAGATATGTGTACAGCAGAGCGACTGTCCGGTCAATTCTGCTGAGTAAAATTAATACAAAACTGCCAATTACGAAGCCATCATGAATCGCAGTCTCATCAGGATGAACAATGGCATTCTCACAATTGCGAGCGGGAACGAGGAAGTTGCGAACTTTGATTTTCAGGGAAGACTCCTGTTTTATACTAGTTCAGGTGTAACCTACAGGCGTTCATATGCCGGATTGTTGTACAGGCTCGCATGGGACAACGACTTAAGGGTGGTGGAAAAAATTCCGCCTTCTGAAGCGGAAACGATAATAAAACGCACTCTTGAAATGGCACGAAATTTCCCGACTCAGGAAATCACGCCTGAGGAAAAGTCAGTGGTCTCAACAATTTCATCCAGAGACGTTTCATGGATGGATTCCGATGCTGCGTCGCTGGTAAACCTGTATTCCCGAATCCCTGTTCTCCCTCCCGACCAGGCCTCAAGCCTGTACCTGGAACTTGCGACCGGATGCAGATGGAACCGTTGTACAGTTTGCAGTTCATATAATTCAAGAGAATTCAACGGCAGGACGATCGATGAATTCCGGGAACACATTTCAAACGTGAAAGCAGTCATGGGCAAGGGACTACACTCACGGAAGTCGGTCTTTCTCGGAGACGCGAATGCCCTCGACGTGGATCAGAAAGTTCTGCTTCAGGCACTGGATGACGTGAAGTCTGAATTGAATCTTCCCGTATTTGCTGCGTTCGACGTTTTCACAACCCCCAAGAGAAAGAATATGATACAGATCG
>JAJZKL010000038.1 GCA_021804185.1 Thermoplasmata archaeon
GCCACTGGCAGAGGAAAATTTGTCTGAAATCTCGGGATATAAGACATACAAGACACTTGCTAAGGCCCTTGTAACAGGCAAAAAGAAATTTTCAGACATAGAGAACATAGTTCCTGTTATTCGCCTGAGTCCACCCAAAGGAGGATACGAGGCAATACGGAAGAATTTCCAGCAGGGCGGTTCAGCCGGCTATAGAGGAAAGGAGATCAATACTCTCATTATGAGGATGATCAAGCCTGGAGTTGATATGAATGGTAAGGACCAGAACTAAGAAGTTAAGAGGAGGGCACTATGGCCGTGGCATGAAGGCCGGTCGTGGAAAGGGAAAGAAAGGTGGAAGCGGAATGGCAGGTCTTGGAAAACACCACTCTGTCTGGCTTCTGAAATATGACCGTAATCATTTCGGTGTTCACGGGTTCACAAGCCATCATCCGTCAAAACCCGTTGTTCCCATAACACTTGGTGAACTATCAAATCTTATGGATTCCCTTGTAAAAAGGGGATTTGCAAAAGAGGAGAATGGAACTTTCAGCATCGACCTCAAAGGGTCCGGTTATGACAAGCTTCTTGGTTCAGGAGATTTTAGGGAGAAGTCAGTGATAAAAGTTTCGAAGGTGACCGAAAAAGCATTAAACAAGCTTAATGCTCAGGGTATTACGGTAGAAACTGATGAGGGAGATTCAGCGGCGTAAGGGAGTAGCCATTCCGCTCGTAATTATTTACGGGCTTTTGGTTGCTGCCTTCTGGTACATCAGCCATTATCCAATCCTGCAGGTATTAGTTGCAGCAGTGCTATTGGCACCAGTTTTTGTTATAGGCTATCTTGTTTTCAGCTATAATGGGCCAAAAAATAGCAAACTTTATGGGCTGGAATATCTCACATCCAAATTACCGGCTGTCAAAAAGGCAAAAGGGCACGTCAAATTCAAATACAAATTGATGTGGACTGCTCTTGTCGTAGTTCTCTATTTTGCCCTAACAAACGTTTACGTCTATGGTCTGAACGCTTCACAGACAATTGATGTATTTGCATCATTCAGGGCCATATTTGCTGGTGCCAGCGGTTCTCTTATGGATCTTGGAATAGGTCCTATCGTTACAGCAAGTATAGTTATGCAGTTATTCGCAGGAGCAAAGATATTCAACATTGACCTTCAGAATTCAGAAGACAGGGCTATTTATCAGGGCGTTCAGAAACTCCTGGTAATAATTATGATATTCGTTGAGGCCATACCCCAGGCTTTTGGATATATAGTTCCAGATGCCAGCCTTGTTTCAAGCCTAAATGCTGTTGCACCCGGATTTGGCCATTTCCTTGCTGAATCAATAATTGTGCTCCAGCTGTTCTTTGGTTCATATTTAGTGTTCCTAATGGATGAAGTGGTGTCCAAGTATGGAATTGGTTCCGGTATATCACTGTTCATTGCAGCAGGAGTTTCACAACAACTTGTGACTGGAACATTCAGCTGGATCCCAACCACAATAGGGGCACCGCTTTCATTAAGCAATCCTCCAGCAGGTGCTCTTCCAAAGATGCTTTTCATAATCACTCATTCATCTGGCAGTTCACTTCTATCGAATGGTGTGCTCAGCGTGCTTTTCCAGCAGCCGAACCCCATGATAGCACTTATTGGAACGATTCTGATATTCTTTATAGTCGCATATTTCCAGAGCAGCAAAATTGAGCTTCCAATTGCTCATGAACGCGTGCGGGGTGCAAGAGGAAGATATCCGTTGCAGCTGCTTTACGCATCAAATATACCGGTCATACTCGCAACAGCATTGCTTGCCAACGTGTCAATGTGGACACTGCTCTTCTGGAGCTCCCCGGTTCTGAGTAAAATTCCTGTTCTGGGGCATAATCCCCTTTTAGGCTCTTATCCGACAGCGGCACAGGTGAGTTCGGTCACAGGAATATCATCCACAACACCAATGGGTGGTTTAGCATACTACCTGTACTCTCCAAACGGTTTATCAGACTGGCTGTTTCCCATATTGCAGCCATCTTCCTATCAGAATGTGCTGTTTGGTCATGCAGGTTGGGAGGAAGCTATACACATACTGGTTTTCCTTGCATTCATGATAATTGCATCAGTGATATTCGCGAAGTTCTGGATCGAAACCACAAATATGGGGCCATCTGCGGTAGCAAAGCAGATAATGTCAAGTGGTATGCAGATCCCTGGATTCAGGCGCGATCCAAAGGTTATTGAGAAGGTTCTGAAGAAATACATTCCTGCCATAACGGTATTCAGTGGTGCCATCGTCGGTTTACTCGCGGCGGGGGCTAACCTCATTGGGACGGTGGGGGACACAAGCGGGACAGGCCTCTTACTGGCCGTAGGAATTGTGATACAGTTCTATGAGGCAATGGGAAAAGAGCAGATGATGGAGATGCACCCTGTAATCAGGCAGTTCTTTGCAGGTGCTTAGATGCGGGTAGTCGTCTCTGGCATTCCGGGGGTGGGTAAATCCACTGTCCTTGAAATGCTGAAAAAGAAGACAGATTATGAAATAATAAATTTCGGAACCCTGATGTATGAAATGGCACGGGATATAGGCCTGGTCAAAACCAGAGATGAACTTCGCAAACTCCCCATA
Organism: Thermoplasmata archaeon; assembly: GCA_021804185.1. The sequence goes on from JAJZKL010000038.1 coordinate 2,602, forward strand.
GACACGCAGATAAATCTCCAGAAAAAGGCCTCAGCTGCAATAGGTAAGATGGATAATGTAGTTATTGATACACACATGACCATCAAGACACCAGACGGATATATGCCAGGGTTACCTGAATGGGTTATTCGTGAGCTCAAATGTTCCGCTTATTTCGTTATTGAAGCGGATCCACAGTCCATCCTTAAAAGAAGGACATCTGATGGGACCAGATCAAGAGATTCTGAAATGCTTGATGACATTATTGAACATCAGTTAATCAACAGGTCCTTTGTTGCTTCCTGTTCAATATACACAGGCGCTACAGTTTCTCTAATAAAAAATGAGGATGGAAAAGCTGAATTAGCAGCACAGAATATAGTACGCAGGTTGATGAAGAATGCCTAACAATCAGCGCACATCCACACGGCCACAAATGTCTCCTGAACAGGCTCAGGCACAGAAGTCTCAGCTGACATTCACGATGATTTATATGCTGATACTTCTGGTAAACATAACAATCATTTCCAACGCTACTCTGAGGAACGACGTTGGAGGAGCTCTTTCGGTAGTGCTGATTCCCCTTATCGGCTTTAACTATCAGTATCCGCTACTGACAATTGTTCTTGTCGGTGTGCTGATAGGTTTGGTGACTTCTATACCCAGGTATTTCTTCACAGACTGGATCAAGATGGGACGCCTACAGCAGAGACAACAGGCTTTCAATAAAGTTTTTAGAGAAGCATACAGGAAAAACGAAAAGGACAAGATTCAGAAGCTTCAGAAGATGAGGATGCAGATGAGTACGGAGCAGATGCAGCAGAGCATGAACACCACCAAGCCTCTAATGGTTCTGTCATTCTTCACACTGCTTCTGTTTGCATGGGTATACTACTTCATAGACAAGCTTCACTACAAGATTGTTGCATATCCATGGAATTTCAACATTAACGTTGTGTCATCTCATATTTCCCTTGCGGAATACTGGATGATAACCTATGCTTTTACATCTCTTGTTATAGGATACCTCGCCACCATGCTTATCAAATACTTCGACTTCACCTATAAACTCAAGAAACTTGAGAAGAAAGAGTTAACTTTCAATGAGAATTACAATTAGTGGCCCCATTGGAAGTGGGAAATCTACAGTTGGAAAGATCATAGCCAAAAAGCTGGATCTATCTTTTTTTTCCGGGGGAAGCATATTCCGTGAACAGGCTAAAAAACATGGGATGACGGTGGAGGAATTCAATATATACAGCGAAAGCCACAGGGAGATAGATCTGGATCTTGACAATATGCAGTTGAGCTATCTCAGGGAACATGAAAACATTGTTTTCGAGTCAAGGCTTGCCGGATGGCTGTGCAGCCAGAATGGCATAGAAGCCCTCAAGATATTCCTGGACGCCTCTGAAAATGTTAGATTTAAGAGGGTGAGAAACAGAGAAACACCAGCGGATGATGATTCACTGAGAGAGCTAATTCGGGCAAGGGAGAAGTCTGAGCATGCGAGGTATCTTCAGCTTTATGGATTGGATTATTATGATCATTCCTTCTATGATCTATATATAAACACTGACGATATGCTTGCGGACGAGGTAGCTGAAATTGCCATCAGACATTGCAACAAAATTCAATGACTCTTTTATTGTCATAGACAAGCCCAAGGGCCCTACAAGCCATCAGGTTGATTATTGGGTCAGGGAGATCACTGGAATCCAGAGGGTGGGGCACGTAGGCACTCTGGATCCTGGTGTAACCGGTGTACTTGTAATGGCCACAGGCAAGGCTGTTAAGCTCATAGACATAATTCATGAGCAGGCAAAAGAATATGTCTGTGTAATGCGCCTATATCATGAAGTTTCCGATGAGAGACTCGCTGAGGTTTTTGAGGAATTCACAGGAAAAATATATCAGATCCCTCCGATGCGATCCGCTGTGGCGCGAACCCTCAGGGAGAGGGAGATATATGAACTGGAGATCATGGAAAGGGCTGAAAAGCTGGTGCTTTTCAGAGTGCGATGTCAGTCTGGAACATATATACGGACACTGTGCACTGACATAGGTTATGCTCTTGGTGTGGGAGCGCAGATGGCAGAACTTAGACGTACATCTACAGGAATTTTCACCGAGGATATGGGGATGCTCACACTTCAGGATCTTAAGGACAGTGTGCAGCTGATGAAGGAAGGACGAGAACCACAGGCTATCAAGGGATTATTTCCGATGGATTATCCCATGAAGAATCTTCCAAAAATCGTTGTAAAAACAAGTTCCCTGAAGAATATATCAATGGGGTCTGATCTTTTTCCCGGAGGAATTAGAGCTGTGCTTGGCAATCCACGCAAGGGAGAAAGAGTTGGTGTATACTCAGACAGAAACGAACTTGTGGGAACCGGAATCATGCTTGTGGACTACGACAAAATATCAGACCTGAAGGTGGTGGATTTTGATAGGATTATGATCCCTGCCCCTGAAAACCAAGTAAAGCGCCATCGGGAGGAAAAAACAAACAGGACAGCCGATTCCAGGGCCAAACCCAATTCTGAAAGTGTAAGGGAAAAGAGGGCATTTGATCAGGGACCCAGGAAAAGAAAGCAGTTCAATCAAAGAGATAAAGGAAGTTACGGTACCAGGCCAGATGTGGAAAGGAGGGAGAAATGGAAGAAAAGGCCTCAAAGGAAGAGGTGAAGTGGTACGGTCTCCTGAAGGATGGCCGGAAAATAGTGTTTAAAGACCTCGAAAGCAGATACATCGAAATTTTTGCCTCTCTTCGGAATGGTGAGATCCCAGAGCTCTCTGGGAAAGAGGGGATTATTCCGGATCTTAGGCCTCTTCTGATAGAATATGGGAAAGAAAGGATCAAGGAGGAGTTCACCCGTGACCAGTACCTGAGGAGGGTCTACTACCTAATTCCCGAGCTTAACAAGTCTATCAACCTGATCTTCGAGAAGATGACGGTTATGACTCCTTTTATTGAAGGCAAGAACAATGCCAATGACCCATGTGGCTTTTTCAGAAGCCTTTCAGGGGCAGATTTCCCAGAGTATTCGAGAAAAATAATATCTGAAATATCAGAGACTGCCATAAGACTCTGTTCCTTAAAATCACAGATTACTGATTTCCTGAGGGGTGAGATAGCTGGTATAATGCCCAACACATCTGCTCTTGCAGGAGTGGATCTTGCAATAGAACTTCTTTCAAAAGGAGGAAGCCTGGAGAATCTATCTAAAATGTCTGGGAGTTCCATACAGGTACTTGGTGCAGAGAAGGCATTGTTCAAGCACATAGTCAGTGGAACTTTGCCCCCGAAACATGGTGTTATCTTCAGATTCCCCGGCTTATCCTCTTTGAAGCCAAAGGATAGAGGGAGAGTTGCTAGAGTTGCTGCTAATCAGATAGCCCTCACTATAAGGGCGGATATGGCGGGTGCAGTTCTGGATCTTCAGCCTCTAAGGGAGAAGATTGCCAGGTCTATGAAAAAAAAGTAGTATCATTGTTCTTCCTGAATAAATCTCTCCAGTTCACTCTGCCCAGCCTGGGGGACACCATGTACATTAATGGGGTAATCTCCAGTAACACAGGCAAGACATAGGTCCTTTTTCTCCTTCTGAATGCTCCTTACAAGACCGTCTGTAGAAATGTACCCTAAAGAATCAACCTCAAGCTCTTTGGCAATCTCATCAACAGTTTTCCCAGCGGCTATGAACTGATCCTTCGTTTTCATGTCTACTCCAAAGTAGCATGGAGAGATGATCTGGGGGCACCCTATTCTGACATGAATTTCCCGTGCGCCTGCCTTTCTGAGAAGATCCACTATTCTCTTCATGGTGTTTCCCCTCACGATACTGTCATCAACAAGAACCACTCTTTTCCCCTTCACTTCCGAAGAGATAACATTAAGCTTCAGTTTCAGGGCACTGTTCCTCAGTTCCTGGGTTGGCATTATGAAAGTCCTTTCTGAAAATCTGTTCTTTATAAGCCCCTCACTGTATTCAATTCCCGACTCCATGGAAAACCCAAGGGCCTGTGCCCTTCCAGAATCAGGGACCGCAAATACAACATCCGCGTCACATGGATATTCTCTGGCCAGCTCTCTTCCCAGGGCTACCCTGGCACTGTAAACCTCCCTACCGTCAATGACACTGTCTGGCCTTGCAAAATAGACGTACTCAAACATGCAGTGGGCAAGCTTTCTGGAGGGTACAGTCAGTAAAGAGCGAATTTCATCAGCAGTCATCTCAACAATTTCGCCGGGCTTCACATCCCTGAGGAATTCTGCTCCAATAGTGTCGAGCGCACAGCTTTCTGAGGCGGCTGCAAAACCTCCCTGAAACTTTCCAAGGCAGAGGGGCCGGAATCCCATTGGATCTCGAATTGCAAACAGGCGGTCATTTATCATAAGTGTTATGGAATATGCTCCTTTTAGCCTCTCCATGGATAATTTCAGCCCTGGAACTATTCCATGGTTGACAATATTTCTGGAAATCTCCATGAGCATTACCTCTGTGTCTGAAGTGCTTCTGAATGTCATGCCGGACTTCAGAAGTTCAGATCGGAGGCGCTCAGCATTCGTTATTTCGCCGTTATGGGATATTGCAAGATGGCCAACGGAGTTTGAAACTATAAAAGGGCCAGAATTCTCCATAGATTTAGAACCCGCAGTGGAGTATCTGGTATGTCCAATCCCAACCTTTCCCTCCAGAGTGATGTCGCTGTAATTGCCTCTATTGCTGAATACTTCACTTACAAGCCCCATACCTTTTTTAAGATGAATAAGTCCGTCAGAATAGGTAGCAATACCTGCGCTCTCCTGACCCCTGTGCTGAAGCGTTTTAAGCGAAGTTAAAATGTAAGGAAAACTTTCATCTGTGCCGCATATACCAACTACGGCACAGTGATCATTTGGCTTTTGCCCATCTGTAGGATCTGAGTCTTGCAGCTGGGAATCCACAGTGAGAGCACCTC
>JAJZKL010000039.1 GCA_021804185.1 Thermoplasmata archaeon
TGAATTTTGAGCTCTCCACCATGCACAGCTTTTGTGTTGAAACCTTTGTAACTTTTATTTTCCATACATGGTTATGTGGATTTCCCCTAATTATTCTTATGAAAGAAACCGTTAAGGGAAGATGACAGATGCTTTGGACATATTCTTATGTTTCCGTTGCATTAAACGATGATCATTGTTGTTTGTAAGCATAGAGGGAATAGATGGTTCAGGAAAGAGCACTCTTGCCAGGAATTTGAAAAAGAAGCTCCTCGAACTGGGAAGACCGGTTTTCCTGACCCGGGAACCGACAGACCGGTTTTTCATCACAGAAAGTGAGCAGAGGAACAGGTCTGCTGAGAATGCAATTGAGCTTTTCTTCAGGTTCACAACTGACAGGCTGCATCACCAGAAGACCATAAACAGTGAACTCGATCAGGATCGGATTGTCATTTCAGACAGGTATATTCATTCTTCATATGCATACCAGGGACCTCTCATGGAGATCATGATGGGCGGCATGGACAGTACCATTGAATGGATGACCAATGTTTCTATGGTTATCAGGAGGATGCCTGATCTCATACTCTTCCTGGACCTGGAACCGGACAGTATAGCCACCAGAATTGCCAGAAGGAAAGAAAGATCAGGATTCGAGGAACCTGGATACCTGAAAATGGTCCGGAACTATTACCACAGGATGATCGACAGAAACTGGATAGTTATTGATTCAAGCCTGCCCGTGGAAAAAGTGACTGCGATCGCACTTGAAGCAATACTTGGAAAGCTTAAGGGATAGGCTATTTCCTTGTTGTAACAACTATATCATCAGAAAGTATCATTATTGTATGTTCGGCCTGCGATATGAATGCACCTGAGTGCTCCCTCAAGATCGCAAAGTGTGATACCTCTCTCCTGAAAAGCATCTTTTTAAGATATTTCTTATAGTCTGGATCAATTTTTGCCAGCCATCTCTCGGCAAATGGTATTGTATTGAAATTCCTGTAGATTTCCTCATCCCTGTTTATCTTTGTTCCTGAAAGGATATATATGTTCCCTCCAGGTCCATTGTGTATCATTCCGATTCCTGAGCTTGCGAATGGTTCTATGGCAATTACAGTGTCCGGTTTTACCATAGCGGCATTGCCGTCATCATAATTAGGTATGAATATTGAGGAGTGCAGGTCATACCTGTTTATTCCATGCCCCCCAAGATTCTTTACTGGCTTGAAACCGAATGATGAGACCACCTTCTCTATTTCTGCCCCTATTTTTCTTACAGGTATCATGGGTCTCAGGACCTTGAGGGCAGCGTTCAGTGCCTCCCTTGTGCAGTCTATTAAATCTGAATGTTTTCCGGATTCACCAACCTCAACTGTTGCAGCGTTATCCGACAGATACCCATCTACCTGTGCTCCAAGGTCGACCTTTACAACATCTCCCGTCTTGAAAGTTTTTGTATCCCCGAATGAGGGAGTATAATGGGCGGCCTCGTTGTTAATCGACAGATTGACCGGAAAAGATGGTTTTCCACCCTGTTCCCTGATAAATTGCTCGGCTTTCTCGGCCACATCCAGAAACAGAACACCCGGTTCAATAAGAGTCTGCGCATATTCCAGGGCTTCCCTGCCTATTCTTCCGGCCTCAAGATACTTGTTTTTAACCTCGCTGTCCAAAAATCATTACCGAAACTAAAGTTGTGCAGGGCTTAAGTATTTTTTTGATTCCCCTGTTTATGGTGCATTGAATCTTATGAAAATCTATGAAAAAAAGTTATAATAATTGACCGCATAAGGAGATATGGCATGGTACAAAGTTCTTAAGGATGGAGTTATGAAAGATGGGGACCTGTTCAAGGCTTCAGTGGAAAACAAGGAGATACTTATAATAAAAAGCAAGGAGAACTACTTTGCTACTTCCCTTTACTGCACCCATGAAGACTACGATCTCTCTGAGGGTTTCATGGATGAAGGCAAACTCATATGCCCCAACCATTTTGCAACATTTAACCCGAAGGATGGGTCAGTGGTCAGTCCTCCTGAAGGATCCGGAGACATATCTCCTCTTAAATCGTATAAAACCAAAGTGGAGAACGGGGAAGTACTGGTAGACTTCCAGTAACCATTTTTTCCACGGAAGGAAACCAATGAAAATTCTAGTACTGATAAAACAGATTCCTGACATAAACAAGATAACATTTGACAGCAGAACAATGAGGATAGTAAGGGAAGGTGTACCCTTAATGTTCAACTCCTTCGACAAGAAGGCTGTTGAGGAGGCCATAAGAATCAAGGAAAAGACCGGATCTGAGGTTGTAGTGGCAACAATGGGCCCCCCTTCTGCAGGAGAAATACTCAATGAATCTCTGAGAATGGGCGCAGATACTGCTTATCTTGTCACCGACAGGAAGTTTGCCGGTTCGGACACATGGGTTACGGCAAAAATACTGTCAAAGGTCGTGGAATACGTGAAACCAGATCTTGTTCTGGCAGGCAAATATTCACTTGACGGGGAAACGTCCCAGGTTCCGCCTGAAATTGCGTTCATGACAGGAATGAAATTCAAGTCGTCAGTTTTCACAATTGAATTTTCGGAAGACATGAAGACAGTGATACTGGGTCAGGACAGGGAAGATGGGATTAACAGGTATGAAGGAACCTTTCCTGCCGTCTTATCAGTTAGTGAGAAGATAAACAGGGCAAGATCCATAAAGCCTGAAACACCAGACATGACATCAAGAATAGTGATGCTCAACGCCGAAAAACTTGGCATAGATTTCACGGGTACTGACGCATCTCCAACAGTTGTTACCGGAACTTCAGAAGTACGGAATCTAAGAACTGTAAAGTTCCTTAACCCTGGGAAAGAAGCATATGAAAAAATCGTTGAAATGATTAATGAAAAGAAATCCGGTGGCAAGACAGAAACTTTAGACAATTCCTCGACCGGGAAGAGTGGTTCTGTCATGGGAATTGCACTGGACGATCCTGTGGTATCAATAGAGATTGCGTCAAAAATATGTGAAATCTCAAAAGGCAAGGACCTTGAGGTAATAATGGCTGGAAATGTTGATCCTGAAAAGCTGAAAGGGATGCCGTGCAACAGGTATGTAAGTGTTAAATCACGTGGAAATGATACTTTTGCGGGAAGCATAATAAAAATTATGGAGAAAGAGAAACCAGAATTCGTTATTTTCCCTTCAACCATAGATGGAAGGGAAATTGCAGCAAGAATTGCCGGGGAGAAATCTCTGGGCCTTACTGCCGACTGCATAGACCTCAAATATGACGGAAAACAGCTTGTCCAGCTTAAACCGGCATTCGGTGGGGGAATAGTTGCGGAGATAGTATCAAGGACGAAGCCCGCAATGGCTACCGTAAGGCCCGGAATGTTCCTCAAATATCGTGGATCTGTAGACTTCAAGCTGGATCATGCGGATTCCTCAGGCAATGAAAGTTTCAGGCTGCTTGAAAAGGTACCTGTCCCCCCGGAATACAAGCCTCTCTCTTCCAGCAGTGCAGTCATTGGGCTGGGAAGAGGTATAAAAAAGAGGGATTTTGTCCAGAAAGCTCTTGAACTGAGCCGGAAACTTGGAACAAGCGTGGGAGCCACCAGACCAATTGTGGACATGGGATTTGTACCACGACAGCAGCAGATAGGGCTTACCGGATCTTCGATCTCTTCAGATCTTTATATAAACCTTGGTGTATCTGGCCAGGACAATCACGTTGTAGGACTGAGGTACGTTCACACCATTGTATCTGTAAATGTGGATCCCGAGGCACCGATATTCAAGTACTCCGATTACGGCATAGTATCAGATGTTAACGAGTTCACCGATGGCTTCCTCCATTACCTCAATGAAAAAGGAATGTAGAACCTCAGAGGCCAAATTGATCTGGCTGATCCTGGATCAGTGAAGAAATGAGAACACATTTAAATCAAGGAGGGAGAAACAGAGGAGTTCAAACATATGAATGAAGATGAAAAGAACAGTGAGGTCGGAGGGCATATTTACAACAGAAATGTGATCCTCATTTCTTTCTCAGCATTTTTTGCAGACATGGGATACCAGCTTGTCATAGCAGGGCTGCCTTACTTCCTTGTTTTTGTTCTGGGAGCGCCAGTCATTATATTTGGTTTTGCTGAAGCCCTTAATTACGGTGTGGGATCTGTTTTTGCATATTTTGGAGGGAAGATGGCTGACAGGTACGGATACAAAAAGATCTCGGTACTTGGGAATGCCTTCATACCCATTCTTTCCTTTACAGGGTTTGCCATTGTTCCACTCGAAGCTGTTGGAACCTTTGCGACCGGCTGGTGGATGAGAAATCTCAGATCACCCGCAAGAAGAACACTTTTCGCAAAATCTGTATCTGATGCAAACAGATCAAGATCTTTCGGGCTCCTTCACGGGTTAGATGTTGGAGGCGGGATTGTGGCGACCATACTTCTTATGGTAATGCTTTTTTATCATTATGAGTTCAGATTCATATTTCTGGTTACAATAGTTCCCCTGGTGATATCCACAATACTGGTTGCCATGACCAGGGACAGGAAGAGAAGCGCTGAAACAGACAGAAAGGTCGATGCAGGTAAAAGGAAATTTGCGTTTGGTGCTGTTCTGTTAGCTACAGCACTTTTCGGATTTAGTTTTTACAGCATGGGATTCCCCATACTCACCGTTTCTGAATATACCAGCAGCCCAATTCTGGGTGTTGGAACATACACAATATTCCTTGCCGTTTCATCGTTTACAGGATTTAGCCTTTCGCGTTTTACTATCAGGAACGAAATGAGGGCTCTCGGTTTTCTAGGGTACATACTTGCCGGGCTGGGATCTCTGGGCTTTGTGATCAGCATAATATATTCCATAGGGATCACTGGTTTCTATGTCTCCAGTGCCGTTATAGCCGTTGCGGTTGGATTCATTGAGACTTTCGAGCCTACCATTATTACTGTCCTGTCGGCGTCGGCATCATTGGGAGGAGGCATGGGCAAGCTTTCCTCGGCTAGAAGCATAGGCCTGTTTACCGGCAACCTCCTCATGGGTGTTTTTTACACATTTGGAGCCCAGTATTCCTATATTTATGCCGTTATAGTTTCAGTTATTGCTGGCGGGATTATACTCTTTGCAGGAAGGGGCTACATGTCCTTCAAGAAGCCACAAGCTGCCTGATTTTATTACCTGAGAACCGCCCTGCATGGAGCCCCGTCCTGTGACATGTTCAGGGGGAGGCAGAGAAAATCGTACGTTCCCGCCTTTGCATTTTTCATGTATAAGCCTTCCACTATTATTATTCCATTCTGCATCAGCAGTTTATGGACAGCCGGATCCTTGCTGCCGAATTTTTCAATGGACAGGTAATCTATACCAACCAGCTTCACCTTTCTTTCCACAAGTTTTTTTGCAGCTTCCAGACTCAGATAGGTGAAGTCATTCTTGAAGGAATCGTAATGATCCGTGTTTGGGGTTTTGAATAAAACGATGTTTTCATGGGTAGGTGGAAGATGTTCAGGCAAGATGGCTGGTGCATTCACCTCAACCACTGTTGCTTTTCCCATGAAGTTTTCAAGTGGTATCTCATTAGCTTTTTTTCCGTCCTTGAGCATATGATATGGGGCATCAAAATGAGTTCCTGAGTGGGTTTCCATAATGACCCTCATTATGTGGACATGATCCTTCTCATGGGTAAAGTACTCATATTCCTCGTATTTTGCATCACCGGGATAACTTATCAGTTGCCGGCTCAACGGTAGAGATATATCTATCATGATCAAAAATTCCCCTATGGGTTAAAAGGATTGGCATTATTCCTGTGTTGAGAATTTCAACATAAGAACTGGTTATTCCTTTTTCAGATTACTCATTTAGGCATCCATTTAAGAAGGATTCACTAATTTATATTATATATGACTTATCTGGCATTGATTTCAGGTAATCAAAACTGAACAATGTATAACCCAAAGCTTTGTTAAAAGAGGAGCTTGCTAATGAAAAGATTGTTAAGATGTATGAAGGATGCCCCGGAAAATCTCCAAAACCAATAGACTGGATTACCCTGAAAAAAGTGAAAATTGAATAGGAAAAGAGATAAATTGGCAATAATCCACTTCTTTCCCTGCAAATTTCTGTAAAAGGTGTGAATTCGGTGTTTCCATCTGCAGGTTTAATGATTGGGTAAATATCTGGAAACGACTTTCACGAGCCCCCATGGGATCATACATCGATGATTGTATGGAAAGGACTGATGATGCGAGAAGTTCCTGCCATGGAGTTACTTCGGAAAGCGTTTAACAGGATGCCCACATATTTCGCATACAGGAACAAATTTTGGGTAGATTTTCCTGCATCCGGTACACCTGAACTGCCATTCAATCTGTTTCTTTATGATCTCTTTCTCCACACCAATATATTCTATTCCCATCTTCCCAGCCACATTCTGTATGGCATAATCATCACTCACAATCACTCCTGAAAGCTCAAGAGCTGAGGAGAGAACATCTAAGTCTGTCTGGCTGAGAACTTTTATGTCACCTGTTGCTTCCGCTGCCTCCCTTACAATTTTTTTGTTATTTTCTGAAGGAGTGATAACTGATATATATTCGGAAAGCTGATCCATATTCCGTTTAAGTTTTCCCTTCCTGATCTCACTTAAAACAGATGCGGGAACCCAGATATTTCCAGAAATGAGGTTTATGTTCCGAGATATTATTGCGCCTGTGTCAAGAATATAGACGGTCATGGAGTAAATTTTGGAGTTTAGTTCCTTTCGTTTATTGGAACGTATCTCCTCGGTGCCTTTTCACCTGTATACCTGCTTCTTGGCCTGAATATACGGTTGTTCTGTACATATTCATAGGATCGGGCAACCCATCCCGAAATTCTTCCCACGGCGAATATCGGGGTGAAAACGTCAGGGGGGAAGCCTATTGAATAATACAGTATCCCGGAATAGAAATCCACATTGGGGAATATGCCTTTCTCTCCAAGCTTGTTCACCATAAGCTCCTCAATCTTTGTTGCAGTTTGGAAGAGTTTTTCCTGACCGTTTTTCCTGGTTACGTATTCGGCATAACCTTTCAGTATCTTTGCCCTTGGATCATATACCTTGTATACCCTGTGCCCGAACCCCATGATCTTTTCTTTCTTCTCCATCTTCTCTGATAGAACCTTCTCCGCGTTGTCCGGTGATCCCGTTTGCTGTATGAGGGCCAGAGCTCTCTCATTTGCCCCACCATGAAGTGGCCCCTTCAGTGTTGATATTGCAGACGTGACTGCAGAGTACATATCTGAAAGAGTGGATATGGTAAGCATAGCTGAGAATGTGGATGCGTTCATACCATGATCTGCATGCAGTATAAGTGCGGTGTCCAGCATCTTTGCCTCAACTGTATCAGGTTTTCTTCCGGCTGACTGGTAGAAGAAATTTGCAGCATATGAAAGCTCAGGATCAGGCTTTATGAATTCCTCCCCGCTTGTTGCCCTCTTTATTGCTGCAACTACTGTGGGCATTTTGGCTATTAACTTTATACCTATCTCCTTCTGCTGGTCCAAA
>JAJZKL010000040.1 GCA_021804185.1 Thermoplasmata archaeon
ATTGTGTCCAGGTGTGACATGAACCTGGTGTCATCAAGAATTGAACCATCTATAGGACTGATAGGCGAGTTCACATCTATTCTCAGAAATACGGTGGCCCCTTTCAGGTTAAAATCATCAAGGACAAAAAAACGCTTACCGCCGGGAGACATACGCTGGTTAATCAGTTGCGGATATATGGTTTTTCATAGAGGTGACTGGATGGATTCCACTGGTTCAGACAAAGCAATTTAAATCATCCATTAATTACATCTCACAGGCAATCATGCATTGTTCAATTAAGTGAGTTCCTGTTCCTTGGCTGAATCAACATATGGATATCCTCAGCAGGTTTCAAAGCACATAGGCCCTAAGGAAGTCCACTGTCAGTTCATTCAGTTCATACGCCCCAGGTTTCGCGGAACGGAGATAAGAATTAAACATTCAATGTAATACATCCACTGTGAAGGCAGTTGTAACCGCAGCAGGAGTTGGTTCCCGGTCAGGTCTTGACGGGAAATTCAGAAAGGAAATGCTTCCCATTTATGACTGCAGGGAGGGGAGGATGGTGATAAGACCCATAATTGACTGCATTCTCCAGCAACTTCTCAATCATGGAATAGATGAAGTGGCAGTGGTATTAAGGCCTGACGACACCGTAACCCGTTCATACGTCATGAAGGAATTTCCTGACACTGAATTGATATTCCAGGAAAAACAGAACGGCTATGGACATGCAGTGCTGATGGCCTCTCAATTTGTAGGAAAGGAAAGCTTCATTCTTAACGCGGGTGATGGTTTCCTTTTGAAGAGTGACGGATTCTATGATATGGTAGAAAAAAACCAAGGTCTCGATATTAACATCCTCAATATAATGAAAGTAGCAAATCCCCAGCACTATGGCTGTCCAGTTGTGTCCAAAAAAGGTGAAAATTCTGTAATCACCGGACTCGAGGAGAAACCACATTTTCCCAAGTCAGACTATGGTCTGTGTGCAGTGTATTATCTCCATAACTCGGTAATGAAAAGGCTGGAAGCCACAGATGGCGATCAGATGGAGCTGACCCCCGCAATTGATAGCTCAATAAAGGATGGGATTAAAACAATTGCCAGCATAATCGACAGGGATCACTGGCTTAGCGTCGGAAAAGTTGAGGAATATTCTGAAGTTGTCCGAAAATCCCTGAAGTATGCAGAAATCAGGAAATATTGACTGGACTCTTGTTCCAGACAGTTTTTGGCTGAATCACATTCTTCAGTTTTTCAATTCTTCTCTTCCACTTCTCCAGATCCTGCAGTATTAAGAAAATCTCTCCATCCAGGGTTCCGGATGGTCTGTAACCCAGAGACCTGAGTTTGGTGTGCTCCGGATTGTAATAGTGATCTTCCAGCTCTACCCTTGGATTTGGAATGTTTCTTATTTCCGCCTCTTTTCCTGTCTGGCGTAAGTAGGAATCTCTCACTACTCCTGCCAGGTGCATTACGCTGTAATGCTCATCGAACTGGTTAAATACCCTGTATTCACCTGATTCTGGAGGATTGTGAAGCGCCAGGTCAAGGCAGGTAATGCTATCTTCCAGAGATAAGAACCCTCTTGTCTGGCCGCCCTTTCCATAGGGCGTAAGGGGCATTCCTGCAACAGCCTGCGCGCAGAATCTGTTAAGTGCGGTTCCCCAGACCTCATCAATATCAAACCTTGTAAATAGACCTGTTTCGTTGATATCTCTGGTTCTGGTTCCATAGACCACTCCCTGCATTACATCTGTTATGCGTGTCTTCCAGACCTTATTGGCGAACATCAGGTTGTTGGAGTCATGCACCTTTGTCCAGTGGTACCATGATCCAGCCTGTTTCGGAAATGGGAGGTAATCACTCCTGCCGTTGTATGTGACCTCAAAGAATCCTTCAGGGATATCAATATTTGGTGTGCCATATTCGCCCATTGTTCCCAGCTTAAGGATGTGGCAGTCAGGAACGTACTCCTTCACAGCATATATCAGGTTGAGCGTGCTGATTATGTTGTTTTGCATTGTTGAAGACGCCTGCTGAAGCCCTAACATTGAGTATGGGGCTGATCTCTGTTCTGCCAGGTGCACAACTGCATCAGGCCTGAACTTCTTTATGGCGTCAAGGAGGAATTTAGGATCGCTTGCATTTCCCCTGAACATGGGAATTTCCCTTCCGGAGTTTTTTGTAAGCTTCCTGAGGCGTTCCCCCATGGAAAGTATGGGTGAGACGGAATCAGAGTGGACCTCACGAACTCTGGCCCTTGTAAAGAAGTTATCCAGGGCTGCCACATCATTCCCCTTCAGGAATTCTCTCTGAAGCAGAGGCCATCCGATGTAGCCATCTGCACCCATAATGAGGATCTTCATCAGACGATGTGATTGCTCATCCAATTATTAATTTTTAAGGTTCATTCAGGCAGGACAGTTTGTTATATATCTATGCTGGAAATATCATTTCATGTTTCAGACAACAATGACAGGCAGCTACTATCGTACTCCGGAAATTGAAAAACTGCTCCGTGCCTCAAAAACAGGAGAACTAGACGGAAGTTTCAAGGATGCAATAGAAAGGTCCGAATCGTCGGCAATGGATGATCAACTCCACCCGGATGGCAGCAAATTTGGTCTGGACTGGATTAGTAACGGTGAACAGAGGAAATCAGGATACACCACCTATATCCCGAACAGGTTCAGCGGGTTTTCAAAATCATCAAGGGTCTCCCAGCAGTTCTCAACTGACTTTTACAATGAACTGGTTGAAGCCAGCCCGCATCTGGCTGCCATGATCCAAGAAACCAAATCTTTTGATCTACCTGTGATAGATGACAGGCTCCAGTATAACGGAGAAAAGATTGCGAGAGAGGAAGCCGCATTGTCGCTGAGCCTCGCCAGAAAAAAGGGGGCAGCAAGGATTTTCGTTCCAGCTCCATCGCCGGGTGTGATTACAGTATTCTATCCTCTGAGTAAGGCCTACCGTGACCATGAGGATTACCTTTTCAGCCTTTCGAAGGAACTGGCCAAAGAGTACAGATCCATACTCTCGGTGGATGGTGTGGATCTCCAGATAGATGCTCCGGACCTTGCAATGGCAAAGAGTCTCGGTCTCGACTGGGCAAAGAACTTCAGGGAGGTCCTTCCACTCCATGTGAAGGCCATCAACGAAGCAATTTCTGGGCTGCCGTCTGAGAGGATAAGGGTGCACTACTGTTACGGGAATTATGCATCAGCACACCTGACAGATCCGCCATACAGTGAGGTTTTCCCGGAACTCCTTAAACTAAGGGCAGGAACACTGGTGGGAGAAATGGCAAATCCAAGGCATGCAGGCGATCCAATCATAATAAGAAAGCATGTAAGGGAATACGGATGGCCAAAGCACATGAAGTTTGCCGTTGGGGTCATAGATGTTAAGTCTCCATTTGTTGAAACACCTGAATCGGTTTTCCAGAAGCTCGAAAATGTGTCCAGCATAGATGAGATCGGCTCTGAAAACGTAATGGGAGGAACAGACTGCGGGTTCGAGACTTTCTCAGGCCTGGGAAGTGTCCCGAGGTCGATAGCGGTTAAAAAACTGAAGTCCCTCTCCCTTGGGTCGAGAATTGAACTTTAGATATGGAGATCACCTGAGAATACAGGTGTTCACCGGGTATTTATATCCGGTAACCATATAGTTTTATTGTCTTCACTGGGCCTCGAATTTCTGGGTATATTCATAAGATTGTTCGTAGTAATAGATCCGTTTGGAAGCCTTGTTCTTTTCATTGCAATGACAAATTCCATGGACCAGAGAAGCAGGCATACGGTCATAAGGGATGCCACGGTCTACGGAGGAATGATTCTCATTCTCTTTGCCATCCTGGGATCGTATATTCTGTACTATTTCGGCATATCAATTGAGGCACTTGAGATTGCAGGGGGCCTTATCCTGCTCATTATGGGAATTGAAATGGTGCGCGAAGGGGACAGGCCGAAATCAATGGGAGGAAATATCGATTACGACATAGGAATAGTTCCATTCGCGACTCCATTCATAGCAGGCCCTGGTGCTATTTCCCTGGTCATAATACTGATGAAGGGTAATATCTATGATGATATTTTCACCATAGCATCTGTGATTCTCCTCATGTTCATAATCTACCTGTTTTTCGTCTTCTCCTCCAGAATAGTCAGGGTAGTTGGAGACAAGGTGATGAAAGCACTTACAAGAATATTCGGCCTCCTGGTTGCCGGAGTTGCAATCCAGTTCTTTATCATAGCACTGGAATCCTTCAGCCTCATAAAGATCGCTTGATTTGCAGATCAGGTTTGAAATCCAGTCAGAAGCAGATTATGGAGACATCACGCTGACAACTTCATCGACCTTGCTGTAGAATGCCTCCTCCCTGGTGTTTCTTGGTCTTTCCAGACCTACTTCCATATCCTGGATTACGTGTGAGGGCCTCTTGCTGAGAACAACAAGCCTGTCACTAAGCTGAACTGCCTCGTCAACATTGTGTGTTACCATCAGGACTGTATGGGGTGGCGTGTCCTCCGATTCCCAGAGGTCAAGAAGCTCTTCCCTCAGTGCCTGAGCAGAGAATACATCCAGACCCACAAAGGGCTCGTCCAGGATCAGGAGATCCGGTGAAGTTGCCAGTGCTCTGGCTATGGAAACTCTCTGCTTCATCCCTCCTGATAGTTCCTTAGGGTAGGCATTCTCAAAACCATCTATACCCACCATTTTCATGAATTTCAACGCGGTTTCTGTCCGTTCCTTCTGGTTCTTAATCAATGGTTCCAGAACAACCTCAACATTCTTCTGGATATCAAGCCAGGGAAACAGAGCCGCATTCTGGAAGACAACTGCTATTTTGCTGTTATGCTGTTCAACCGGCACCCCTCCCACAAGAACGCTTCCAGAGGTTGGTTTTACAAGTCCAAGCACCATGTTTATCAATGTAGATTTCCCACATCCGGATGGACCGATAAGTGTGACGAATTCGTTTCTTCTGACTTTGAATGATACATCTCCAACAGAGACAAGCTTTGCACGCTTGGTTGAATATTCCATGTGGACATGGTCAAAGGAGAGAATCTCATCCATAATGGGTTATGGATAATTATTATGAATATTTATGTTAATTTCGCCAAAAATTTGTGAATATAAATGCTTCATCCGGTGACAGAGGCTGGTGAAAATTGGGAAATGGATCAGGAGTCCACTTCAAACTCGTGCCCATTCATGGGTAGTATAACTCTGTACCCGTCCAGTGCTTCCTCGAGCTTCGGTCTGTCCTCTCCATGGCACAGGATTACCGTTTGCGGGTCGACTTCCTTCACGAATTTTACCAGATCATCATGCCCCGCATGTGCAGAAAGATCGAAGAATTCAAGCTGCATTTCAGGCTTGACCGGTGCACCTGCAATATTTATTATTCCGGTTTCAAGCAGGCTCCTTCCGTTTGTGCCCTCGACCTGGTATCCAGAGAGGAATATAGCGCTCTTCGGGTCGGTCGCCAGCTGGTCGATGTAACTAAGAGCCGGTCCACCGTCCAACATTCCAGATGTTGTTATGATCACATCGCTGTTATCAAGAACAGATTCTCTCATCCTTCTCCCACGCACCTGATGCACTCTTCCAACACTCTTTCTGAAAGCATTGCGTGACTTCAGGAAACCCGGAAGGTCAAGATATATCCCGGTGATAAGGTTACCCATACCGTCCACAGATACGTTCAGGCCCATTTCGGCCACTATCATGATAAGTTCCTGGGTCCTCCCCAGTGCGAAGGATGGCAAAATAACCTTTCCGCCATTATCAACTACTTCCCTGATCCTTGACCTCAGTCTATCGACCACGACATCCCTGGGTTCATGATTCTTTCCGGCGTAAGTGCTTTCCACCACAAGGGTGTCAGCTTTGACAGCTTTTGCTCCGTTAAGTAGATTGGTGTCTCCAGTGTATAGGTCTCCAGTCACCAGCAAGCTGGAGCTGTTCTCAAATTTCCACATGGAAGAACCTGGAATATGGCCCGCGGTGTACGGAGTTGCCCTTAAGTTACCCACGTCGGTTGACTTTCCGTATTCAACAGTGTTGATACAGCTGAAGAGAGATGAAATATCATCCCTGTTGAACCTTGCCGGATATCCCTCAAGATTCATGATCTTAACAGAGTCCTCCAGAAGCGGTCTCATACTGCTGGCAGTCATTGCCGTAGCGTTCAGCGTTGGCAGGTCGTTCTGATAACAAACCGGGACTGCACCGATATGGTCAAGATGGGCATGCGTTATGAATATACCATCAACCTTCTCATATGGAAGCGGGTATTCCGGCGGTTTCTCCGGTACCACCCCGTAATCAACCATAAAACTAGTGTTCTTTTCTTCTACCTTTATTGCAAGCCTTCCTACTTCTTCGGCTCCTCCTAAAAACTTAATTTTCATTTCTTACCTCAAACTTTTGCGTCATCCAATCTCTTTGAACAATGGCAATCTCTCTTGCCATGAATTTTCGGAACTGCATGTCGTATTATGTCGACAACCCTTTCCTCATTCTCCTTCATGACCCTGAATACCTCTGCTGCTTCCACTGGTTTTGTTGACCAGACATCGTAGTCCGTAACAGTGGCGACTACTGAGTAGCACATCCCGAGTTCATCTGCAAGATTAACTTCAGGGACAAGAGTCATCCCTATTATGTCAGAAAACTGCCTGAACATTCTGGATTCGGCTCTTGTTGAAAACCGTGGGCCTTCAACTACAGCATAGGTTCCGCCAAGTTTTACGCTGTCACTGTTCTTTCTGGCGATATCATACAGAACCTTGTTCATTTGTGGGCAAAATGGATCTGCGGCAGAGATATGATAAACCTCCGGGCCATCATAAAATGTCAGTTCCCTACGTCTGGTATAATCGATGAACTGATCAGGTATAACAGTAAACCCTGGAGGGAGTTCCTCTTTCAGGGAGCCAACGGCGTTCACTGCAAGAATTCTTTCAACTCCCAGATTATGTAAAGCCATAATATTGGCTCTGTAATTGACCTTATGTGGCGGGTACTGGTGCTTTTTTCCATGTCTGGGTATAAATGCAACCTCTATTCCATCAATCTTACCCACCTCAACTGGTGCTGAGGGTTCGCCAAATTCTGTTTTTGTGTTTTCTGTCCTTGTTTCCTTGAGGAGGCTGTACAAACCGCTGCCCCCGATTATTCCTATCTGTACCATTGAATCACTGAATTGAAATTAACAGAGGAACATCTCACAATCCTATGAACCTGATCTTTCTCCCGGTTATCTTCTCCAGAATCTCTGAATGTCGCATGAGAGAAGTGAAATCCCTTTTTCCAGGTCTGCTCTGATGGCATGCTATGACAAGCTTGGAATCCTTGAGATCACTTATTGTGTCCAGGTGTGACATGAACCTGGTGTCATCAAGAATTGAACCATCTATAGGACTGATAGGCGAGTTCACATCTATTCTCAGAAATACGGTGGCCCCTTTCAGGTTAAAATCATCAAGGACAGAAAACACAAAAACAGAATTTGG
>JAJZKL010000041.1 GCA_021804185.1 Thermoplasmata archaeon
GTATGGTTTCGCATATTTCATGCCCAGTTTCCTCAGGATCGTGCGGACATGCTTCTGCGTGAATCTGACGGCAAATCGCTTTTCGATGAGATCCTGCACCTCTTCTGTGGTCCAGTCATCCCTCTCCCCAAGGATTGATCTGAGCCTTTCGATCTTCTCCCTGGAGAGCTTTGCAGGTTTACCGCCTGCAAACCTTGGAGCAAGGCCACCATAACCATCCTCGTTCCACCGATCCTGCCACTGGTATGCCACCATCTTGTACACACCGACCTTCTCCGCAGCTGTTTCCACAGAATCGCCTTTGTATCTGTGTCTAATGAAATACAACCGCTTGAGTACCATAGTGTCCTTTTCAAGAGTCTTGATCCGCTGTTCAAGCTCATCTGCACTCATTTTCCTTTGAACTGGAATTGTTTCTCTTCGCCCCATGTATAGAAAATGCTATTACGTATTAACGGTATGGTATTTAACTATAATTCTAATCCATTTCATTGTTTATCCCATGTCATTCATTTCAACTGTCCAACAAAGATTTCCTTTTCGGACAGTAAAATCATGGGTAGGGGGTATATAAATAAACCAGTCAGTTTTGAGGGGTAGGTTTTTCGGACACCGATTTGAGGGTCCCAGGGACAGATGGCCTCTTTGTTCCGATCACTAGAAAATATGAAACGCTACCAATCCTTCCCAATTCCCGTGCATGGAAGCAGCTGTGCAATCATGGTCTATTTTGCGATAATCATCCGAAATATTGAAACCATTTCAAGAGGAGTGGCGAGATTTCCGATAATGATTTTGTTTCTAATCTCAAGGGCTTTCTCAATATCCATCTTTCCGCTGACTGGAAAATAATCTTCCAGCTCCCCCTCCTTCAAGATGTAAATCCCCTTTCTGTATTGCATCTCTATTTCACCACTTAATGCCCCTCTACAGTTCTCAGAGATATTTGAGTTCTTAGTTTTCAGGTAATTGTTTAAGCCATTTAACTCTGAATAATCCAGCTCCGTCAGAGAATCCCTATTTTCCCAAGTAAATTTATCAAGGATACCAATTAAGGAGGTGCGGTCTTTGCTTCCTCGCTCCTTAAGATTTTCCATCAACCCTTTTTCGTTTAGTTCCAGACACTTATCGTTTGCTAGTTTCAAATCGATGGCATAGTCTCGATCTGCTATAATTACATTTTGAATGTTGAATGCGGTGAGAACTTCCTGGAATTTAGAAAAATTGTGTTTTCCACCGACATCTATTATCTCTATTGAAGGTCCGTTTTTGTTTGTGATTTCTTTGTCCAGAATTGCTTTGTAGATCACTCGATCAGAGATTCCCTCAACCAACAAGACTTTATCAACAAAGAAAGCCTTCTCAATTGTCAAAGCATTAAGTGCGCCATATAGATTCTTCGCACTTATTGAGCGGTTTTCGTCATAATTTACTACAAGACTTGCGAAATCCTCCTTGTATACCCTTATGACACCATTCAGATTACTAACGTCTATCAGAAATGGTGAATGAGTGACTATGATGAACTGGACGTTTTTCTCATTTTGCAAAACTCGAAAAGCATCCAATAATCCTCTTTGCCACCTCGGGTGAATGTGCAATTCGGGCTCATCAACTATTACAACTCCGTTTGTTATGCCGTATGAGAAAATTGACAAAACCATTACGATCAATTCTTTTTCACCGGAACTCAGTTTCCCTAAGTCGAGGTTGTAACCTCCTGTTTTAAGGCGTACCTCATAATGGTTCTTTTGTGGGTTAATTACGTTTGCTTCTATTCCATCGTAACCAAAGTTTGAAAGTATAGATTTCAGTACAACAATTTCTTTATCATTTTGGAACATTTCCTCATTGTCATAATAGTTGCGCTTCTTAAGGGCTAGATAACCTAAAATATAATCTGAAGCCTTATTGCTAGACCTTGAAGTGCTGTTTCTGTACGTGTGTGATAGTTCGGTCAGATTCAGAGGCGGAAGATCAACGAATGCCCGATCAATAGATGAGTTTCTATGTGGCGAAAAATATTGGATGACTGGATACAATCTTTCAAGGGCATCTCCATTTTCTCGGCTTTGATTATAAGAGTTTACAAGAAAGTCGTATACGTTAAAGAAAGATAGGTAATTGGAGAAAGCCTCAGATCTTTTGTCAGCAAGAACGGGTGTTTGCCAATCCTTAATCTCATAGGTGATTGTATCTCCAACCGATAGCTCTACTCCTCCCAGATTGAGTCCAATGATTCTATGTCCCCCACGATAGTGAGACTTTTCAAATTCACTCAACACCTGCTTATTCGCTTTCATCCTCCTAATGTTCACAATATCCTCTTCAGTGATTTTAAATTCTATTGAGATTATCTGGGGTTCTTGCTCCAAGCCCTGGTATTTTTCAAGAAATGTTCTAACTCCGTTGTGATTAGCATCCCCAAAGTGGAATACATCTTGCAACGATATGAATGGGGTTCCCGCTGCATCATTTCCCGGGGCCTCCCTTATATCTCTAAAGAAATAGTGATTCAAGACAACTGTTAGAGTGTCCAATATGTTTGTTTTCCCGCCACCATTGGGACCGATCAGAACTGAAAGATTGTCACTGAAGTTGATTATTGTTTCATTTTTGAAACTTCGAACATTTTTTAATTTTAGTTTCAAGATTTTCAATCTATGCTTCCCCTACTGGTTAATAGCAACATTTGACCGAATTCTAAATAAAATGAGAAGATAGGATTACTCATAGTATGATATAAGGTATCTGACTCCAGTGAAAAAGATTATTCTGTTGTTTATTTGTTTAGCAAATACAGTCTCTATTCCAAAGACACTTATGTCCACCCCTCAACCCACTTCCTCATCTCTTTCCTGTCCTCTTCCTCAAACGGTATATTCACATAATGTTCATACTGCGTCACCGTGGTGTGACCCTGACTCAATGCTATTTGCAGAGACTTGTCCGGATAATAGAACACCAGCCAGGATTCCCAGGTCTTCCTGAAAGTCTTATTGTTGACTGGAGTTCCCTCGAGGATCCTTTTCGAAATCCTTCTGAGCTTCATGTCGAATGCAGGAAGTTCAGGCAATGGATGAGGAGCCTGGAATAGATCGGAAATCAGGGTTTTGCCGATATCACTCAACCTAATCGCCCTCTCTTTCTGTTTGGCCTTGACCTTCATCATGGATCCCCGGGGAAGATGGACGAACCTGCCATCCAGCCAGTCCGGGTTCTCCCTGAATCTCTGCAATTCAGCGTATCTCATGCCTGTTACCAGGAGAGATGTGCATATCCTTTTCATGTTGATGTCCAGGCTGTCTCTCAGTATTTCCCATTCCGATGGCCTGAGGATCCTGACTTCAAATTTCTCCGATGATCTGACAATGGCTCTCAAAACCAGTGTTAAGTTTGTGGCAAGACTTAATGGTTTTTCTATGTCCGTTTATATACTGGCCTTTGGAAACCTGGAAGTCGATATATAAAGGGCGTTAAGTTTTAGGGTAGAAGTTAACAAAATTCTTTCTTTAACAAGGAATATAATAGTAAATAATGCCTTTCTTGGGTTTTCTGTTAGGAAAAGCAGTAACTATCTTGAAGCAACTGCCTATTTTTGAAAACACCACTTGAAAGTAGAGCTCCTTCCCATTAATCTGAAATCTAAGATGTGCAAGCTTTCTCCATTCTTCCTCGTAGACTTCGCTTCGTGATTCAGTAATACAAGAATTTAGGAAAGATTCATTATTAAAGGTTCCTGATAGCCATGGCAAATGCAAAGAACGAACGTCAGAAATAATTTGTTTCGCTTTGCCCTCATCTCTGATTTCACTTAAAATATATTTATAGATGTCGCCAAAATGGTTTCGGTCAACCATGTGATTATCTATAAAATCAATCGTTTTGCACAATGATTGCACCTGACATTGTGGATATGTTGAAATGCGGGAATCCCAATCCGGTGATATACCGATCAGAAAATCTCACAAGTACAGGTTCGGCGTATACGTCTACTTTTTCTCCTGATTGGGCTTCGAACCTTGCCTTAGCTGGATCATCAAACTCAAACATTGACATCTTATCGAGCTGTTCCTCCGATAATTGATTTAAAGGTATTCCTATGAATGGCTTCTTGTTAATGGCCTCTTGGTTAACTATTTTTAGCGTTGTATTTAAGACATTTACACCCAGCCCAATTATAGCTATCTGAGCATCAATTATCTCAAATGTAACCTGTAAGCCCAGTTCAGGTATCTTTACAGTACAGGGTGCACTATTCTTCAGAACTACCTTTGGCTCTTTCATTTTCAACGGCTTCCTTTAGTAAGTCTAAGTCCTCTATTGCTTTCCTTGATTTTATCTCTATAGAAATGTATGAGATTCTCAGGTCATTCGTCAAACCTATTTCCACGTCAGACTCACCATATATCCAGTTTGTTGCTTCCCTTTTATAATCCAAATACAATCTGTTCCCTATTTCATTAATGCTCATTTCTGGTCTTGGACGGTCTGAAAACACTGAAATAGAATTAGAGATACTTGTGGACGTACTACTTAGCGATTTAATAGATTCAGGATTCGAAAGCATATTTATCTTAATGACCTCGACCTTATATAGCTTTCATATTAGAATTTTCTTCGGGATCGTTTCAAACGAAACTCAGGTTTCGTTAAATTCATAAAAATGAATTCTTCCTAGAGTATAGCATTTGAAATCTCATTGATCAGCCACCTTGCATTGTTCATCACCCTGTCCAGGTTCTCCTTCCCCATATCTTTCCTGTCTGTGTTCCTGACATTGTCCAGCCATCCCTTGACGTATGCTGCCGATTCATCACGGAGGTCGAAGCCGAAGTGTGCCCCAACCAGGTAGGTGGAGAGTTCCATCTCGGATTCTGCAATGCCCCTGGGAACCTTCCTGTAGAGGTGTTCCAGCCTTGCATGTGACATCTCGTTTATCAGGGTGTGGAGGACGTTCACATCCTCTCCTGGTATCTTCATGACAACAATCTTCTGACCTTCCCCTGAGTGTGCGGTGTAACCCCGGGCACCGTTCCTGATGGCCCCCCCTTGAGTTCATAATGATCCCTGGCGATCTTCTTCAGGGTGTTGAACAGAGTTGGGACCTTGGCGTCCTCTTTTATTGATCTAGTCTTTCCGGGAATCACTGAATCTGCTTATTTTTAATACTTTATCCCGACAGGTGAACACCAAAGAGTTGAGTATTTTAGCTCGACAAATTTCTCAGGAACAATCTCCCTGATATCTTATCTATGTAATACATGAAAAGTTCATCATCATCACAAAAACAGGACAAAATCTCTCGCAAAGTCAATAAAATGTAGAATTAATGAGTCTGTCCTATTGGTGTCCTGTCTTTGTCCTACAGGACACTTTCACACTGTAACGTTAGAATCATCAGAGTCAGGCACCCTGTTCTTCTCAGTATCCACTTTCTGCTCACAGTTAGGACAGCTTGTTCTCCTTGAAGAGCCGGTAAATCTCCACACGTAGTTGCAATGATTACACTTTACATCATAACCAAATGCCCTGTTCTCTCTTTCTACGATGTAAACCCTAGCTGTGCAGCTAGGACACTGAGCCGTTCTAAGGAATCCATGATATTGCCAGGAATAACCACATTCACCACATGTCAAAGGAATTCCATCACTTGAATCCCTGGATCTTCCTGTCAGCTTCTCTTCAAATTCCTTGAACTTTGTCTCCATGTATTCCTTCTTCTTGGCCTCATATGCTTCTGTCAGAGTTTGGGAAGGCAGCCTAAACCTAGAAGTCTTGATCGTGATCTTTTTGAATCCTCGCTGGATCTGGGGATACTTGAACCAGATCTTGTCATCATGGTACGGAGAAGGGAAAGGCAGCTTGGGCTTCATTATTCCCTGCACATCAGTTGCTTCAAACATTACGTGAATAAGGTTCCTGCTCTGACGCTCAATGAAGTAAATCTTTGGAACGGTGATAAGCAGGATAATCTGCATGTACCTGAAGCCCTGGGTGAGCATTCCGAATATGACTGAAGACTGGTTTTTCCACAGTCTTGCATTGACACCTAGGCCGGCATCATCAAAGATTACAACAGATCCAGGCTTGAGTTTTCCTGAATTGACCAGGGTGATGAGATCCTGGACAGTGAAGACTATTCTTTCCACAGAGAATTCAGGATCAATCTGCTCTGCAAGGGAAATAGAAGAAAGAGATTTCCCGGACCCGGTATCGCCAACAAAGATTCCAATGAGATTCCTGTTCTGCTTGATTCTCCTGTTTACCCAGGGGATTAACCAGGTAGACTTCTCACCAGGTTCGAACTGAGGCATTTCAATCGCTGTATGGTTCCGCTAAGACACCGTCACTGGATGTTGCATTCACCGGTATCAACAGGCCTAACTCCTGCATAGCCTGAGATAGAAGGCCAAGGAATTCACCGCATATCTGATAGGATTCATTCACGTAATTTGGCGATTCTTCGTCAATCTTTGATATCTTATCATAGATTCCTCTGTATGAGTCCTCATAGCCTTCTATTTCATCTGTAAATGGGGAAAGCATATTCTCCAGTTGCACTAAACACTTGAAATAGGAAAGGACATTAGAACGGTTGTGAGGCCTGTTCACCGGGAGCTCTGAACAGCTTATATACATGGTATAGAATGCGTGAGCCCCATCCCTTGAATTCCCGTCTGCCATTCTCTCACCCCAAGGTTGCCTGGTATTCCTTCCTCAGGCCGATGGTTTTCCTCGATACTGGAACGGACACTGAGGTTTCGGGCAATGACTTTCCCTTCAGCTCCTCAAGGTCCACATTCTTGATAATCCAGGCTGCAGTCTTCATGGACCTATCCACATTCTCTTCTTTGAATTCATTGTGTGAAGACCAGCCCTTGATATACGGTGAAGAGTCCTTGAAATCGTAACCGAAGTGTTTTCCAACAAGCCATGCAGACAATTCAGCCTCAGATTCCTGAACTCCCCTTGTTCCACCTTTCCCGTAGACGTGCTCAAGCTTTGCGTGTGAAAGTTCATGAAGCAACGTCCTAAGTGCCTGGACATTTTCACCGGGTATCTTCATAACATTGATCCTCTGGCCATGTTCCGGATCCTGGGCAGTGAAACCCCTTCCATTTGAGTATGGATCCTCAGTGACCCTGTAGTTGGAAGCAGAACATACCTGCCAAAGTGGAATAGCAGGCCGAATATTCCACCTACAAACATTCCTGCAATGAATGCTGGAATGAATCTTGCAAGGAGATCAAGCTTTCCCTTTCCCGGAGGAGTGAACATCTCAGCAAGGAGCCAGAAGGCAAATCCCATTATGATGCCTGGAATCAGTGCTCCTTCCGTTATGGCGTAGGTGTTTCCGAATACCACGAACGTTGGCCGTTCGAACATCAGTGCTATGATTGAGAGCGAGGCAATAGCTGATATTATGACAGCGCCAACGCTCCAGTTTCCATATGTTGATCTGATTTTTCCCCTGATTTTTCCGTA
>JAJZKL010000042.1 GCA_021804185.1 Thermoplasmata archaeon
ATCAATCACATCAAGCCCGTCAGACCATGCGGCCCGCGTGGACGGATCCACGGTATAGGGGCTGGCGTAAGATTCAAGGTTCCTGTACAGTTCAATAACTTCCTTTGGAGCTTTTCCCTGGTTGAGGACAAGCGATCTTCTCATACTGACAATCTTCGGGACGTGATCAATCATAACCGGGCACTGCTCAACACATGCCATGCACGTAGTGCATGACCATAGATCTTCTTCCTTTATCGGAGAACCTATCACTGTCTTAAACACTTCATCCGGATTCCCCTTTTTATCCCTGTATTCCCTTCCCTGGCTCATCACTGCTTCCCTCAGGTCCCATATTATGTCTCTCGGGGAGAGGGTCTTGCCTGTCAGGTTAGCAGGGCAGTTATATGTACAGCGTCCACACTCTGTGCATGAGTAAAAGTCAAAGTAATCCTTCCAGTCAAAATCCCTGACGTCAGTTGCGCCAAATCTGGTCTCTTTTTCAAAGTCTATTGGTTCGAGTTTTGCTTGCTCTCTCTTTGAAAACAGGACATTCAAGGGTGCGGCAAACAGGTGAAGATGTTTTGACCTCGGAATGTAGGCCAGGAACATCATGAAGTCCAGGGCATGCACCCAGAATGTGAACCAGTAAATATAATACGCAGTGCCTGCGGAAACCTTTGGAAGCACAGATGCCAGTGCGTAACTTACCGGCGTCTGTACTGGTGCCAGGTTCTCTGCAAGGCTTCCCGGTATCCCCGCAGTCAGCCCATCCACTCTCAGAACAGAGAGGATGAAGTAAGTGATCATCAGGATGGCAATCAGCGAAAGGATGAACCAGGCCTCGAATCCGTTATATCCCTGATACCTGGGGATCTTTATAACCCATCTCCTCACTGCTGCGTGTACTACATCAGCAAGAACAATCAGGGCGAAGAGATCAACAGTGAAAAATATGACAGTTTCGAGAAGCCCCCCGGTGAACAGGTGAAAGGACGGATCTATTCCGCTGACAAAGAAATCCAGTGAATAAGATCCAAATGCTATGAAGCCCCAGAACATGAGGGAATGCATTATCCCCCCTCCAAGGTCCTTGAACAGCTTCCCCTGAAGAAAAACATTTCTTATTACCAGATATAGCCGGCGGCCAATATCAGGCTTGAGATCAGGCTTCTTCAGCGGTATCTTGATGGCATTCCACAGAATTTCATAAATGGAATGAAGGAACAGTGTGGCCGCAATCAGCAAACCGGCAAGAAGCACTCCGGAAAATATATACATCTGCAAACACCAGCCTTATGGATTTTTCCAATCAGGTAAAGCAACAACACGCTACTACTAAAAAAGATTCGCCTGAAATAAGTACTGCATTCTCACGACATTATGGTATAAAAGTGCAGGAAAATTGCGAAAATATCCGGAGAGCCGTCAGAGAGGAATAGCCCTGTACGAAGTTCTCTACGTATTAAAAACAAGTAGATATTAAGCAAGGGTCAAGGTTGAACGGTAACAGTCTCATCTAAAGCAGACCGTCAATGGGACCTCAGAAATGAGGTTCAGTATCCCGACGCGATGCCGCATGCACGAACCCCGTGTCACCTGAATTCAGCTGTTCAACTCTCTTTGCAAAAACGGGACAAGCATCTCATCACAGCTTAACCCTCCATGCATACCGATCATAGTGTCACTTTCATTTTTAGGATCAACAATCTTCAGGGAGGAGTCGAAAATGCTTGTAGAATTCTTTGGGATCAGTATAATATCACTCAGAAAACTCATATCCTCCATCACACCTGACGGAGTACCGAAAAATCCCTCAGCCATCAGTTCTTTACTTGGGACAGAAATAAAGTATTTTTCATATTTTTTTGTCAAGTGGTTCAAGGTGGTTTCCATCAGGCCCTCTTTGGTTCTTATAAACGGAGATCTCGCATCACCAACGACGGGTGTACTCAGGAACGATTTTAGTTTTCTGTCTGTTGAAAGATCTATTTTCTGCTTCTCTTCAAGAACCGTGTGACCATGGTCTGCCGATATTGACATAAATGTATTTTTAGGCAGATCCGTGGATTTCAACAATTGTTCTTCGAGCAGCATAAAAATAGACTCAATTTCAATCGCGGTATCTTTTGTGTATGGTCCGATTTTATGTGATATCGTATCTACGGTGGAGATGTAGCAGAAATGAAAGGTTTTCCCCTTCGAAGCTGACAGATTTCTCTCAAGGGACGTAAACATTTGAGATATGGAATGATAGGGAGATATGTTTGCTCCATTTCCAGTAATTCTGGTCAGGCCACTGTTTCTGATTGCATATGGTAAATACAGAAAGGAGGAGACATCGTTTTTCTGAAGTTCGTTGTAGATGGTCCCATGATCCCGTATCCAAGGCATCTCATAGCCATTATCCAGGAGACAGTGTTCCTTTCGTCCAAGAGGAGTCAGGGAGATCATATTACAAACAGTTCCCGCTTCCGGTATATATGATGTATATCCCATGATTCTGTGGTCAATCGGGTTCATATTTGTATGATACGATACTGTGGCGGTTGATGTCGTGGACGGAAAAACGCTGGTTATCAGGTTGAATTCAGAATTTTCAGTGAATATATTGAGATATTTCATGTTGTATTTTTCCAATGAATATTTAATGGTAGAAAATCCAAATCCATCAAGTAATAAAAATATATAATGATCAGGATTCTCAGATATCCATCCTCGACGTTTTCCAGAACTTTGCCACGTACCAATCCCAAAATTTGCCAGTATGTGCCCGGGTATATCAGTTATGCATCCGTTTCCAAAAGCAGGTTTTAGTAAGTCTTTGTCGCGGCTCCATCTGTATCCGTCAATTGTTGCTTCGAAGTCTCCCCTTAAAATACCATTCACTCATTATCACTCCTGAACTGGAGTTTATCTATAAGTTCCGTGAAAGATGCTATTTCAACCAAATTTACGTCCTTAGTTTTTTCCATCTGTAAATTATTTAGCCAAACCGGAATGATCCCAGCATTTACTGCACCAATTACATCATGGGAAAAAGAGTCCCCTACCATTATGACCCTTTCCGGATTCACATCAAAGATTTCCATTGCCCTTTCAAAAAGTGTATTGCTTGGTTTCATTTCATCAGCATTCCCCGGAGTAAGCAAAACGTCCACGTAATCATGGAGTTTTAAGCGAATCATTGTCCTGAACTGTATCTGCGGGTTCCCGTTTGTAATAATGGCTACCGGGACTCCAAAGTCACTGCATAACCTGAGGAGATTTATCGCACCATGCAAAAATCTCCTTTTTTTCCAAAAAATACTCCAGAACAAATTATCGTAATGTACTATCTCATCTTCAGTTGGTTTATAGCCGTGCCGTCGTAAGATCTCTCCCATCCTCATTCTTCCATCGTCTCTATATGAAATCTCTTTGTTGAATAATCGTGGCATACTCTGTGTAAGTAACTCCCTGAAATCTTTCTCCATTTCGTCCACACACGTTCCATGAAGCTCCGGAATTTCCCCCATGACTGAACTGAGGCCCGCAAGAACAGCTTCTCTGTAGTTTACAAGTGTATCGTCCATGTCAATAAACAAAGCCTGGAGTTCCCTGATGTTTGGGACGATCCCGTTACCCGGGGGTTCATTTATAAAATCCATATTCTGACTACTGTAGCATATTTATTTAAAGTTCTACCTATATAATAAATAGAAATATTTACTATTATATTGTTATCTATACTGTTTTTTCCAAACATATATATATGATAAATTTGATGATATCAAAGTGGTTTACAAATGGGATTTAATGGAATATCTGGAATATTGAATGCTCCCGGTGAAATTCCGTGGGAACTTGTTTTGTTATTTTTCGGTGCAGGGCTATTATTCGTTTTCCTTTGGGGGAGAAAGACAGGTGGTCTGGCAAAATTCACAACGGTTGACCTTATCTATATAGGTATAGGTGCTGCGTTTGCTGTTGTTTGGGAATTCTATATTGGCGCTTTTCTTGGCAAGTTCATTCCATCAAACCCGTTTTTTGGAATCGGATACACCGGAAGGCTAATAGCACTCCTGATTGTTGCCGGGCTCGTCAGAAAAGTTGGAGTTGGCATGGTTGCCATGTTCATATTCAATCTCCTGAGTGACCTGATAAGTTATGGATTTAGCGGAGAACCGATGTATTTCATGTATGAAATGCTCACCTATGGACTCATGATGGATATAGTAATAGCAGTTGCAGGAAAGAACCTCTTTGGAATAAGGTCTCCATCTAAAAAACCGGTTGCAGGCAAAGAAAAAGTCGAGTTAAATAAAAATCCAGCTTCTGCACATCTTCTTTTAAATATTCCTGCGGTCTACCTGGCAGCCATAGAGGGTGTAGCGATTGGTGTTTTCTGGGCAGTTCCGGAACCGCTTTTCTATAGCGGATTCATAGCACCATTCCTATACGGTGGCGTTGTTGACTGGGCAGCGATTATTTTTAGCATTCTTGCATTCATTCCCAGTGCAATAATAACCGGGGCTATTGGAGGAATCATCACGCTGAGAATAGTCAAGGCGGTGGGTCATTGAAAGCGGTTGAAATAAAAAACCTGAAATTTTCCTATAATGGAAACACAGAACCGTCCATAGAGATTGACAGTCTTACCATAGAGGACGGTGAAACTGTGCTTATAACAGGTCGATCCGGAGGGGGAAAATCAACGCTCATTAATTGCATAACAGGAATAATTCCTCATATAATTCACGGAGAACTGGAAGGAAACGTTGAAGTTTATGGCAATAAAGTGGCGGATACTCCCTTGGCTAAACTTTCTTCTGAAGTAGGTATAGTTTTACAGAATCCTGAAACACAGGTAATGAACTATGCGGTGGAAGAAGAGGTTGCCTTCGGTCCCGAAAATCTCTGCCTGGGAATCGATGAAATAGTATCCAGGGTCAACGAGGCCATAGAAATTACAGGTATATCGGAAATAAAGGACAGGGAAACTTACACATTATCGGGTGGCGAGATGCAGCGGGTTGCCATTGCATCAGTGCTTTCCATGAGGCCAAAGTTACTCATATTAGATGAACCAACATCCAACATCGATCCGGAAGGAACTGCAAGAGTTTTTGATATCCTGAAACAGCTTAAGGAAGAAAAGACCCTCATAGTGGTGGAGCACAAAGTCGAAAGGGTACTCCCTTTCGTTGACCGCATAATAGTGATCAACGACGGAAAGATTTTCCTTGACATAGGCAGCCATGAATTAATTCACCATGTTGATAAGATGCTGGAAATAGGCATAGAGGTACCAATTCACCTCATCTACGCAAAGAAAAATGGAATAGATTCCGAAGACCTTGACACAATAAGGGAAAAATTGCAGGAGATCAATGCCATTCCCACTGCACCATTTAGGGCTCCCGACTCAAACACACTGATGAAAGCATCCGTTCGTGTCACTGTCGATGGTGGAAAACAACTTGTAAACGGAAGTATAGAGCTTGAAGAAAGCCACATATTGGCACTCATGGGGAGAAACGGAGCAGGTAAGTCAACTTTCCTGAAAGGGATAATGGGATTCCTTGAGACAGGCCTGAAATCAGACATTGAAGTTGTACTTGCTGGTAAGAACATAAGCAGGGAACACATTATGGACAGAGGTCGGGAAATAGCATTCGTCCCGCAGAATTTTGACCTGACGCTCATAAATAAATCCGTGGAGAGCGAGGTAGCATACTCAATCAAGAAGAGAAGATTAAAGGACTATAAAAAACGAGTTGATGAAATGATTGAAATGTTTTCCCTGTCAGAATTCAGGTACCGCGATCCACTCAGCCTGAGCCTTGGGCAGAGGAGAAGAGTTGCCATGGGTTCGGCCATTGCTTCCGGGGTCAAGGTCATAATGCTTGATGAACCAACCTCCGGACAGGACTATTTTCACAAGGAAATTCTCGGAAAGGAACTTACGAGGCTTAAAGAGAAGGGTTATTCTATCATTATAGTAACTCATGATTCAAGGTTTGTGTATAAATACGCGGATCGCCTCGTCGTTTTCGATGGTGGAGAGAAGGTTCTTGAGGGTTTGCCTGATGAGGTTTTTCGTGAGTCGCAAAAATACTCCGTCATACCACCATCCGATTTTTTGCTGAGGGATTATAATGAACTGGTTAGTTGTTAATCTGGTCAGCTGGCTCCTTTTCTTTTTCGGGGCGGCGTTCCCGATATTGATTGTACTGAAAGCAATAGGTCTTACCGGATTTATGAAGGTTACCAGATTTGAAAGTTACCATACGTTTTACTATCGGATGAACCCATCCGTAAAGATAATGCTGGGAATTGTTGTAACAGTCGTGGCAGCCATGACAATATGGTGGATTGGCGCAATAATGACAGTAATAGTACTCCTCTCATATTTCACGCTGAAGGACGGAAAAAGAAAATTCATCACTGGATTCTTCCTTACAATGATCACTATAATAGGGACAACATGGGCATTCGCACCATACACTCCATACACAATATTACAGGGGGCTTTCCATACCAGCAAAATCACCGGGATCTGGACATGGCCGTCGTACTTTGCCATAATGGGTTACCAGCCGGAACTATCAGTACAGGGACTGATATACGGGTTTCAGATTTCAATGAGATTCACTACGGTTGCTCTCATGAGTCTTGTTCTCGTCATGACCAGCACTCCTTCACAGGTGCTCAGGGCACTCAATAAAATCGGGATCCCAATCTCCATCACATTTTCACTGGTAGTGGCCATGCGTACAATACCAAGAATATTTGAGTACATCGACACGTCGGTAAAAATCCAGTTTATGAGGGGCCTTGGATCAAACGCACCCAGAGTACTGAGACCATTTTATATGCTAAAGGGGGCAATATATGCCATAGTTCCGGTAATCGTATTTCTTGTCAGGGGAGCGTTGGATACAGCTATATCCGCCGATACCCGGGCTTTCCGCGCATATCCCGGGAGAACCAACATGCGACCGGTTACCATAGGACCTGTTGATAAAGCGGCATTTGTGATTACAGCCCTCGCTCTGTTCATAACAGTCGCAGCGGTAATCATGGGATTTGGGAGGGCCATACCATACTCTTAAGGATCGAGGTATTTAACAACTCCTCCTAAAGTCTGCCCATGTTCCGGATGAGGGAGAAGTGATCAGACCACAGACACCTATGACTTCCTCCGAAGGAAGAGAATGGCTATCGGCGTATTTGATCAGGGGAGATTCACAGCATAGTGAGCCGCTGCTCACAGTTGAACAATGCTCCCCCTCCCTACACCTGACACTGGTTTCCCAGTATTCTTCAAGGATATAGGTTGATCTCCTATAGCATTCACAACAGCGATCTTACAAAATATTAAGTAGGAACAAAGCTATTTTGTGCGTTCAATTAAGTGGCGGAAAAGGAGAGTTAAGATGAGTG